>CAYRBS010000057.1:0-12035 GCA_964422335.1 uncultured Mariniphaga sp.
AAAATCGAGCTCCAGTTCTACCATTGCCGTAAAATGCAAAAGCTGGTCGCGCAGGTCGTTTATTTCTTTGGAAAATCCGCCGCGCATCTGTTTCAACGCCAGTTTGTGAGCCGCTGCACTCGACGACGCAATGACATCGGCCACTGCTTCCGCCTGCGACAAATCCATTTTGCCGTTTAAAAACGCACGCTGCGTAAATTCTCCCGGACGTGCCAGGCGTGCGCCGCTTTCCACCAGAATTTCCAGCAGTTTTTGCTGAATGTAAACCGAACCGTGACACGAAATCTCCACAATATCTTCGCCGGTAAAGGAGTGGGGGGCACGAAACAATCCAACAACCACTTCATCAATCACTTCACCATTGAAAATAACCTGGCCAAAATGGAGGGTATTGGCTTTTTGTTCAGCAAGGATTTTGTTTTTTTGAGGGCTTCTGAAAATTTTTTCTGCAATGGAAATTGCCTCTTCACCTGACAGGCGAATGACGGCAATGGCGCCCATTCCGGGTGATGTTGAAATGGCACATATCGTTGACTGGTCGAGCATAATCTGTATTTTTAAGCAAAGATAACTCATTTAATTTGATTAGTTTTAAGCGAAAAAATTGAACATAGTTTATGGAGTTATTGATTAAAGAAGCAGTTAAAATTATACGCAAATCGAAATTTACCATGGCATTTACCGGTGCAGGAATTTCGGTGGAGAGCGGTATCCCACCGTTCCGGGGCGAACATGGCTTGTGGAATAAATACAATCCCGAAGTGCTGGATTTGGGATATTTTCATGAAAAGACGGAAAGAAGCTGGTTGTATATTCGTGAGATATTTTATAATTTTTTTGCGGATGCACGGCCTAATAAAGCACATTTAGCACTGGCCCGTATGGAGCAGGAGGGGTTGTTGCAGTCCGTCGTTACTCAAAATATTGATAATCTCCACCAGGAAGCCGGAAGCCGGAATGTGCACGAGTTTCATGGTAATTCCAAAAGGCTGAAATGCCTGAAATGCGGGAAATTATTTCATGCAAAAGATATCGACTTTGATAATATTCCACCAAAGTGCGACGAAGATGGTGAAATTCTCAAACCTGATTTTATCTTTTTCGGGGAAGGGATTCCCCCCAGGGCGTACGAAAATTCTTTTGCCGATGCCGAAAAGTGCGATGTGTGCATAATTGTAGGCTCCACGGGCGAAGTAACGCCTGCATCGTTTGTACCACGCACTGCCAAACAGAATGGGGCCACCATAATTGAAATTAACACGGAAGAAACCATGTTTACCGGGTCGGTTACCGACATACACCTGAAGGGAAAGGCTACTGAAATTCTGTCGGGATTGGAAAATCAGTTGTTTTGAATAAGCGAAAGAAAAACTATATTTGCGCAACAAAAATTATAAAAGATGAAGTTACTTGAAGGAAAAACAGCCATTGTTACCGGCGCTTCCAGAGGAATTGGAAAAGCCATTGCCCTGAAATATGCACAGGAAGGATGCAACGTTGCGTTTACTGATTTGTTTGAAGACGAAAGCATGAAAAACACGGAGGCAGAATTGCAGGCACTGGGTGTAAAAGCCAAAGGGTATGCATCGGATGCAAGCAAGTTCGACGATACGGAAAGGGTGGTCAATGAAATAGTGAAAGATTTTGGCCGCATTGATGCACTGGTCAACAATGCAGGCATTACCAAAGATACGCTGCTGATGCGCATGACCGAAGAACAATGGGATGCGGTTATCAATGTAAATCTGAAATCGGTTTTCAACTTTACAAAAGCAGCACAAAAAACCATGCTGAAACAACGTTCCGGTTCTATTATTAACATGAGTTCAGTGGTTGGAGTTAGTGGAAATGCAGGCCAGGCCAACTACTCAGCTTCCAAGGCAGGAATCATTGGGTTCACCAAGTCAGTAGCGCGCGAACTGGGTTCCCGTGGAGTTCGGTCCAATGCCATCGCACCCGGATTTATCATTACCGAAATGACAGCCAAAATACCGGAAGATGCCCGCAAGGCCTGGGAAGCTTCCATCCCGCTGAAACGGGGAGGGACACCCGAAGAAGTGGCCGGCGTTGCCACATTTCTGGCTTCCGACCTGTCGTCGTATGTAAGCGGACAGGTTATCCAGGTTTGCGGAGCAATGAATACCTGACAATGTTTAAGTCACGCGAAAAACTATTTTTTGTACATATTCCTAAAAATGCAGGGAACAGCATTCGCCCGGTTTGCAGAAAGGAAAGAATTAAAGTTATTACCCATAACATCAGGCGAAAACATAAACGTTTACTGGCAGATTACAGAGGTAAAAGGAAAGTTCATGCATTCTGCATCTCCCGAAATCCGTACGACAGGGTGGTTTCAGCTTATTATTACCTAATGGAAAAAACCACCCATAAAAAGGATTTAGCTGAAAGGGAGATTTATCTAGCACCATTCAACGGGTTCAACGATTTTGTAAAAAACGGGCTGGAAGAAGCAGCCAAAAACCAGTTGCATTTTCTGCCCCAGGTTTTCTGGATTCGAAACAAGGAAGGGAAACCGGAAATTGAGTCCATTCTACGAATGGAAAAACTTCAAAACGATTTTGATAATTTTTGCCGGAAAATGGACTTAAAACCCCGTCTGCTGGAGGTTACCAATCCTTCCGGCCACCAACACTGGGAAACCTTTTACGACACTGAAACAAAAGATATAGTTTATAACATTTACCGTGAAGATTTTGAATTTTTTAATTACGCCAAATAATTAATTTCGCATTTATTTATGAATAAATACAGGAGTATGTTTGTTGGTTTGATGACCATTGATATTCAGTATTTTGTAGATTCATTTCCCGAATCGAACAAAAAAATAAAAACCAACGCACCTGAAATTTTCTTAGGCGGACCGGCCACCAATGCAGCCATCGCTTTTTCTTATCTGAACAAAGGGGCATTTCTGGCGTCGTCAGCCGGTAACAGTCCGTTTTTAAATTTTATTGAAGAGGATTTTGAAAAGAATAATATCCGGTTTACTGATTTAACCCGGTACCAGGATATGTCGCCGGTTATTGCTTCGGTAATTACCTCCCGCACAAATGGCGATCGAAACATTTTCACTCATTTTCCTGAAAAAATAAAACCGGAGATTTCTGCCAACGAACTTATCCGCAAAATAAGCCCTGAAATTCTGCTTTTAGATGGTTTTTATCCGGAGTTTGGACTGGAAACTGCCCGGCTGGCTCAAAAGCAAGGTATTCCGGTGGTTCTTGATGGTGGAAGCTGGAAACCACAGTACAATGAACTGTTGAAATATACCGACATAGCCATTTGTTCCGCCGAATTTTTCCCACCCGGTTGTATCAGCTCCAACGATGTTTTTGCATACCTGGAGGAAAAAGGGGTGAAGAAAGCAGCCATTTCAAGGGGTGAAAAAAGCCTGCTTTTCAGGCACGAAGAGGGAAGGGGAGAAGTGCCTGTTAAACAGGTAGATGTGTTGGATACCCTGGGGGCAGGTGATTTCCTGCACGGAGCTTTCTGCTATTATTATCTTCAACTTGATTTCGAATTTGAAAATGCCCTTAAACAGGCTGCAGATTTGGCGTCATTTACCTGCAAATATGAAGGGACACGAGGTTGGATAAATTTTTCAGAATAACCGTTCATTTAAAAAATAATACTTAAATTGTATCTCGTGTTGTTCAGTCAGATTGAATATGTTCAATAAATCAATTGCATACCGTTTAAGTATCTATATATCCCTTGCTGTAATCAGTGTTTTTATTGCTTTTATTGTTGCCAACTACTTATTCAACCAAAAGTTGCTGCGCGAAAATATTGAGAACAGGGCCATCAGCCTGAGCTCTGAAGTAAATTCACTGGTAACCCGGGAAGTTGTTACTACCAGGGAAATCGCTGAGAATGTAGGGGAACAAATAATTTACTACAGCAAAAACGGCGACGCCGAAATGCTGCTTGCAAGGGTAATGAAAAAGTATCCGTTCCTGAATGCCATTCATGTGCAGATAGACTCTTCCCTTGCCCTCCCATACACCAACTATTATTTGGCAGCGGAAGAAGGAGATTTTGTGTTTGAACAAACAAGCCAGCCTGTTTTTTATTGTCAAAGAGATAAAGAGCTGTTTGAAAATATCCGAGATTCAGCCACCTCCGGCTGGACTGAACCTTATCGTTGCGGGGAAAGGGAAAATGTGGTGGTTTCTTATTATTCCCCGGTTATGTATTCCCCCGCAGGAGGGGAACCTGTATATGCAGGGCATGTTATCTGCGAACTTTCGCTGACCGAACTGAACGAAGCCCTTAACCAGTTTGAAATAGGAAACCGGGGGTATGCTTTTATAATCAATAAAACCGGTGAATACATTACGCACCCCAATGAGGACTGGATTTTAAACCAGAATGTGTATTCGCTTCCTTCCAAATCGCTGGACAGACAAAAAATAGACCTCGATAAAATTCTTTCCGGCGGACAATCCGGATCGGCTATCGTTCATCCTGAAATCCTTGACTTTGAGAAAAGCTGGGTCTATTTTTCTCCGATAAATGAAAACAGGTGGTTTATGATTTTTGTTATGCCGTATCGCGAACTTTTTCATGAACTGTTTAGAGTTACCTTCCGGATGCTCATTTTTGCGCTGCTGGGCATTGTGGTTATCTTTTTTATGGTTGCTGTTATTTCAAATAAACTCATTGAGCCTCTCACCGACGTTACTTCAAGGCTGAACCGTTTGAGCGGACAGGCAGGAGGGGGGAGGGCGAAAACCCGAAATGAAATAAAACTGGTTACCGACAGCCTGGAATACCTGAAATCCTGGTTTGCTCAATACCGGGTTGCCCGCGAAAAGGAAGAAATGAAGAGCCTCCGCCGGAAGGAGGACCTGCAGCAGGCTTCCGAAATCCAGCAAAGCCTTATTAAAACTACATTTCCGGCTTTTCCCAGCCGAAATGATATTGACCTTTATGCAATATATAAACCCGCGCGGGTGGTGAGCGGGGATTTATTCGATTATTTTTTTATGGATGAAGATAACCTGATGTTCACCATTGGCGACGTTTCAGGAAAAGGAATCCCAGCAGCTATATTTATGAGTGTGGCACAAACCATCATCCGGAATAATGCATCCCTGGAAGAGGCGAAAAACATTGTGAACAAAGCCAATGTTGAGTTGTGCACCAGCAATCAGCACCAGTTTTTCGTGACACTTTTCCTGGGGGTTATTAATGTAAAAAAAGGGGAACTGAACTATTGCAATGCAGCCCATAATTTCCCCTACATTTTAAAACCAACCGGTAAAATTGTGGAATTGAATTCAACCCACGGTTTGCCACTCGGCCTATATCCCGACAAAAAATACAAAGAAGGGCGTACAAAGCTGGAAAAAGGAGATACCATCATCCTTTATACCGATGGGATAACAGAACAACAGGATGACCAAAAAAACCAGTATGGAAGCAAACGGTTTAAGGAGAATCTGCAAAAATTAGAAGGCCTGCCACCGGAAGAAATCGTTCACCAAATAGATAAAGAGCTGGAATTATTTAAAGGAAACTCACCACAGAACGATGATATTTGCTTGTTTGTGATTAAATATACCCCATAAAAAAAGCCTGGAAAAACCAGGCTCTCTTTTTAATTCTTACTCAACTCTTTTTTGTTGGATAATATCCGTATCAGAAGTTTTTCATTCTTTTTATCGAACCCTACCGAAATAGTATCCCCTTCGGTAATCGAGGCTTTTATAATTATTTCTGCCATTTCATCTTCCAGGTACTTTTGGATGGCCCTTTTCAGGGGACGTGCGCCAAATTGCGGGTCGTAGCCTTTTTCCGCGAGGAAATCTTTGGCGGCAGGCGAAATCTTCAGTTTGTAATTCAATGCCTCCACACGGTTGTAAAGGTCTTTAATTTCAATATCGATAATCTGGTGAAGATGGCTTTTTTCCAGTTGGTTAAACATCACCACATCGTCTATCCTGTTGAGGAACTCGGGTGCGAATGCTTTTTTCAGCGCTTTCTGAATTACGTACTTCGCATGCTCGTTGTCTGAAACAGAAGATTTATTGATGGCAAATCCAACACCCCGGCCAAAATCTTTCAATTGCCGTGTACCGATGTTCGACGTCATGATGATGATTGTATTTTTAAAGTCAACCTTTCTTCCCAGGCTGTCGGTAAGACTTCCCTCGTCGAGTAACTGGAGCAGAATGTGAAATACATCGGGATGCGCTTTTTCCATCTCGTCCAGCAGAACCACCGAATAGGGTTTCCTTCTTACTTTTTCAGTCAACTGTCCACCTTCTTCGTACCCTACATATCCGGGAGGAGCCCCAACGAGTCGTGAAACGGAGAATTTCTCCATGTATTCGCTCATGTCAATCCGTATCAACGCATCGAGACTGTCGAAAAGATAAGTGGCCAGTACTTTTGCGAGTTGGGTTTTCCCCACACCCGTAGGGCCGAGGAAAATAAACGAACCAATCGGGCGGTTCGGATCTTTCAGTCCTGCGCGGTTTCGCTGGATGGCTTTTACAATTTTCTGGATGGCTTCATCCTGGCCAACAACTTTTGTTTTCAGGTCTTTTTCCATGTTCATCAGCCGCTTTCCTTCGGCCTGGGCAATCCGTTGTACCGGAACACCCGACATCATGGCTACCACCTCGGCCACTTTGTCATCATTAACGGTTTCGCGGTGATTAATCATCTCTTTTTCCCAGGCATCTTTTTCCTTTTCCAGATCCTGCAGGAGATTTTTTTCATTGTCCCTGAAATTGGCCGCTAATTCAAAATTCTGGCTTTTTACGGCCGAAATCTTTTCCTCTTTTATTTTTTCTATTTTTTCTTCCAGGTTCAGAATACGCTTGGGCACATTAATATTTGATATGTGTACCCTGGAACCCGACTCGTCGAGTGCATCGATGGCTTTATCGGGCAGGTACCTGTCTGAAATGTAGCGTGCTGTTAACTTAACACAAGCCTCGAGAGCTTCAGGCGTATAAATAACATTGTGGTGATCCTCGTAACGACTTTTAATATTATTAAGTATCTCAATGGTTTCGTCCACTGAAGTAGCTTCCACCATCACTTTCTGGAACCGGCGTTCCAGTGCCCCGTCTTTTTCAATGTGCTGCCTGTACTCATCGAGTGTGGTGGCACCAATACATTGAATATCTCCGCGCGCAAGGGCAGGTTTCAGCATATTCGCCGCGTCGAGCGACCCGGTTGCTCCGCCAGCGCCCACAATGGTGTGTATTTCGTCGATAAACAAGATGACGTTGTTTACTTTTGTCAACTCATTTAAAATAGCTTTCATCCGCTCTTCAAACTGGCCGCGGTATTTGGTACCGGCCACTATGGAGGCTATATCGAGATTAACAACCCGTTTGTCAAATAAAATCCGTGAAACTTTTTTGCCTACAATCCGCAATGCCAGTCCTTCGGCAATGGCCGATTTACCAACGCCCGGTTCTCCAATCAGGATGGGGTTGTTCTTTTTACGGCGACTTAATATTTGGGCAAGCCGTTCAATTTCTTTTTCCCGTCCTACAATCGGGTCCAGGTTATCTTCTTCTGCCAGTTTGGTAATATCAATGCCAAAATTGTCAAGCACGGGCGTGTCTGATTTTGGGGTAGCGCTTTTCCGGGCACCCGGGCCTCCGCCAGGCCCTCTTGAAAATGCGCCGGCTGGCTCGTCATCTTCGCTTTCCGGAAAATCCGACCTGGATTCCGGTGATTTATAATCTTTTAATTGCGATTTTACGATGTAATAATTAACCCCGAATTCAACCAACAGTTGGGTTACTATATTGTCATTGTCTTTCAGGATAGCAAGCAGCAAATGCCCGCTGTTTGCGGTGGTGCTTTTAAAAGAACGTGCCTCCAGGTAAATGAGCTTGAGCGTTTTTTCGGTTGATTTCAACATCATTAAATCCGATTTCAGATCAACCTCGGTATCCTTTTTAATTTTCTTTTCCACTAAACGCTTCAGTTCTGCCAAATCAACACCCAAATTTTCAAGTATATCAGTGGCAATACCTTCTCCATCTCTTAAAATGCCCAGGAATAAATGCTCCTGGCCAATATAGTCGTTACCCAGCCTGATGGCTTCTTCCCGGCTGTATCCTATTATATCTTTTATTCTTGGTGAAAACTGCGAATCCATATTTTTTATTTTTACCTCATTCAACAAAAATTATTCCCAAATGTTGAAACACGAATTTAATTAAAAAAGCTACTGCAAAGTTAATAATAGCTTTGGAAGTTTTCCAAAAATAAAAACCGGTATTGAATTATTGACAGTTAATTTGTTAATATCTTATTGCCATCTCTTGTTAAAACAAAGCTGATTATGCCCTTTTGACAGATGATTTTATTATTTTTGTGGGTCAATTTTAAAAAACTATTATTACAGAATAATGAGTGAAGGAGAAAGAATAATCAGGATTAACATCGAGGAACAGATGAAATCCGCTTACATCGACTATTCGATGTCAGTCATTGTGTCGCGTGCACTTCCCGATGTACGCGATGGTTTAAAACCCGTACACCGCAGGGTGCTTTACGGGATGTACGATTTGGGAATTTTATCCAACAGATCCTATAAAAAGTCGGCCAGAATTGTGGGGGAAGTATTGGGGAAATACCATCCGCATGGCGACTCCTCGGTATATTTTACAATGGTACGGATGGCTCAGACCTGGTCGTTACGCTACCCGTTAATTGACGGGCAGGGGAACTTTGGATCGGTAGATGGGGACAGCCCTGCTGCTATGCGTTACACCGAGGCCAGGATGGCAAAAATTGCCGAAGAAACCCTGGCCGACCTCGATAAAAATACCGTTGATTTTCAACCTAATTTTGATGAATCATTAACCGAACCAACGGTACTGCCAACCCGGATTCCCCAGCTTTTAATTAACGGATCATCGGGCATTGCAGTGGGTATGGCTACCAATATGCCGCCCCACAACCTGAGTGATTCCATTGATGCGATTATTACCTATATAGATAATAATGAAATCAGTATCGACGACCTGGTTGATATAATTAAAGCGCCCGATTTTCCTACCGGTGGCATTATTTATGGCTACCAGGGTGTCAGAGATGCTTACGAAACCGGTAGGGGAAGGATTGTTGTAAGAGCTAAAGCCCATATTGAAAATGAAGGCAACAGAGAAAAAATTGTTGTTACTGAAATCCCTTACCTGGTAAACCGGGCAGAAATGATCCAGAAAACGGCCGATTTGGTAAATGACAAAAAAATTGAAGGAATTTCAAATGTCAACGACGAATCAGGCAGGGACGGAATGCGAGTGGTTTACGATTTAAAAAGAGATGCCATGAGCAATGTGGTGCTAAATAAATTGTATAAATACACCGCACTGCAAACAAGCTTCAATGTAAATAATATTGCACTGGTGAAGGGACGGCCCGAAATGCTGAACCTGAAAGATTTAATCAGGCATTTTGTGGATCACCGGCACGAAGTGGTTGTACGCCGCACTCAATACGAGCTGGAACAGGCCGAAAAACGTGCACACATCCTTGAGGGGCTTATAATCGCCAGCGATAACATCGACGAAGTCATTGCCATCATCCGGGGATCTTCCACTCCCGACGAGGCCAGGGGAAAACTCATTGACCGGTTTGAACTTTCTGAATTACAGGCCCGGGCGATTGTAGAAATGCGCCTCAGACAGTTAACGGGACTTGAACAGGATAAGCTGCGCAAAGAGTACGAAGAAATTATGCAGCAGATTGAATATTACAAAAAAGTACTTGCTGATGTTACAATCCGCATGGAAATCATTAAAGATGAGCTGCTTGAAATAAAAAACAAGTTTGGTGACGAACGTCGTACTGAAATCATTCCCAACGCAGAAGAATTCAACCCGGAAGATTTTTATGCCGACGAAGACATGGTTATTACCATTTCGCACCTGGGCTATATCAAACGTACCCCGCTTTCCGAATTCCGTACACAGGGAAGGGGAGGGGTAGGTTCCAAAGGAGGCACCACCCGCGATGAAGATTTTCTGGAACATATTTTTATTGCTTCCATGCACAATACCCTCCTGCTTTTTACGCAGCAGGGAAGGTGCTACTGGCTGAAAGTTTATCAGATTCCTGAAGGCACGAGGGCTTCAAAAGGAAGGGCCATCCAAAACATTTTAAATGTTGGATCAGACGATAAAGTGCTGACCTTTATTAAAGTAAAAACCCTTGCAGACGAAGAATTCATCAACAATAATTACATTCTTTTCGCCACCCGGAAGGGAATGATCAAAAAAACATCGCTGGAGGCATATTCGCGGCCACGGCAAAATGGTGTAAATGCAATTACCATAAAAGAAGGGGACGAGTTACTGGAAGCACGGCTGACAAACGGCACAAGCGAAATTATGCTTGCCGGACGGTCGGGGAAAGCCATCCGTTTTAACGAATCGAAAGTTCGTCCGATGGGGCGTACTGCCGCGGGTGTGAAAGGAATAAAACTTGCAAACGAGCAAGACGAAGTAATTGGAATGGTTTCTCTGCAAAACGGAAACGAAGATATTCTGGTAATTTCGGAAAATGGATATGGAAAACGCTCTAAAATAGAAGATTACAGGGTGACAAACAGAGGGGGGAAAGGAGTTAAAACCCTGAATGTTACGGAGAAAACCGGTGATTTGATTGCTATTAAAAGCGTGTCGGACGATAACGACTTAATGATTATTACCCAGCGTGGGCTGACCATCCGCCTTGCTGTTAACACTATTTCGTTATTAGGCCGGGCAACCCAGGGCGTTCGTCTTATCAACCTGAAAGGTGAAGGAAGTATTGCCTCTGTAGCCCGTGTTGTGAACGAAGAAGCCGAAGAGGAGAATATTGAAAATATTGCATCCGAAATGGATGATGAAACAACAGAAAACGGTGAAAATTAATTAGAAACAGAATAAATAATTGAATATTTGCAGTTGTAATTTGATAGGAACTATTATTCGTAATATTTTTGTAAAAATAAATTTTAAATTATACGTGATGAAAAGAACAATTATCCTTATGAGTGTGGTACTGGCAATTCTTGCCGGATGTTCCCAAAGAGGCCTTGTTACCAAATCTCAAAGTCTGGTTGATAGTGGAAATTTAGAGGAGGCCCTGGAAAACATTAACCGGGCCATCGATCCAAGTGATGAAAAAGCTGAAAACACGGTTGACTGGCCCCGTACATGGGAAGTCAGGGGGGAGGTTTACCAGGCTATTTACCAGTCAGAAGATGAAGAAATAAGGAACCTGGCAGAAAATCCGCTTTCCGAAGCACTGCGCTCGTATAAAAAAGCGTTGGAAATTGATGAAAAAGGCAGAACCACCAACAGTGTAAAGGTAAAGCTTACACTACTTACAAACGACCTTACCAACCAGGCTGTGGAAGCATTCAACGAGGAAGATTATGAAATGGCCCTGCAATCGTTCGAAGAAATACTGGATATCCAGGAAATCGATGTGATTAAAGAAGACAACCCGGAAGCTGTTGACACCGTTATTATTTATAATGCCGGTTTGGCTGCATACAACTCGGAGAATTACGACAAAGCCATTGAGTATTACAGCGAAGCCGCCGAGCACGACTATAATGAAGCAGAGACTTACTTATTGATTGCCAGCTCGTATCAAATGAAAGAAGATACCCTGGGCGCACTGGATGCACTGAAAGAAGGGTTCGAAAAATACCCCGAAGACGAAACATTGCTGACCAGCATGATTCAAATGTACCTCGATCTCGACGAAACAGAAGAAGCCATGAATTACCTCGATATGGCAATTGAAAGAGACCCCAATAATGCGACTTTCTATTTTGCGCAGGGTACGTTGTATGAAAAGATGGGAGACGAAGAAAGCGCCATTGAAGTGTATGACAAAGCCATTGAAATTGACGATGAATTTTTTAATGCGTATTACAATATGGGAGCGCTTTATTACAACAAGGGGGTGCAGCAGATTGATGTGGCCAACTCAGTTCCCACAACCGATAACGAGCGCTATGAGGAAGAACTTGAAAAGGC
>CAYRBS010000058.1:0-11948 GCA_964422335.1 uncultured Mariniphaga sp.
AGGGCAGGAGGTGTTTGGGTTACCGGATGTCAAATTTTTTTCCCTGCCAGGTATCCCGTTCCTTCAGGCGTTTTTCCACTTTGGCCACAAACTCGAAGTTTTTTAGTCCCCAGCGCGGCGCAATCAGCAGTTCAGGCGGTGCCTGGCTGATGAAGCGTTCTACAATAATTTTCGGGTTGAGCAGCTCCAGGTAATCTACCACCAGTTCGATGTATTCTTCGGCAGAAAAAAGGTGAAACTGTTCGGGATTTTCACGGAACTGTTTTTCCATTACCGTGCTTTTGTGGATTTGCAGTTGGTGTAATTTTAAGTTATTAACAGGAAGCTGTGAAATAACCCGTGATTGATTCAGCCAGTCTTCACGCGTTTCTCCGGGCAGCCCTAAAATGAGGTGAGCACCATTGTTGATTTTTCTGCGACTGGTTTCTTCCAGCGCCCAAATCGATTCAGTAAAAGTATGACCCCGGTTGATTTTCTCCAGCGTGCTGTCGAGATGCGATTCCAGGCCGAATTCCACCATCACATACACTTTTTTGCTCAGTTCTTCTAAATAATCAAGCAGTTCCTCCTGCAGTGCATCAGGCCGGGTGGAAATCACAAGGCCCACTATTTTTGGGTGTTGCAGGGCTTCTTCATACAGTTCAATCAGGTTTTCAACCGGCGCATAGCTGCTGGTGTAAGCCTGAAAATAGGCGAGGAAACGCATCGATTTGTATTTCTTCTCAAAAAACCGGATGCCCTGTTCTATCTGGCTGGTCACACTGTTTTCGAGGTTGCAGTAGGTGGGTTTAAATGTTTTGTTGTTGCAGTAAGTGCAGCCGCCGTAGCCTTTTTTGCCGTCGCGGTTGGGGCAGGTAAATCCGCCGTCAACCGACACCTTCTGCACCCGTTCCGAAAACAGGTTCCGGAAATAGGTTGGAAAATCGTTGTAACGTTTTGTATGTCCCCAACTAAATTTTTTCATTCTACTTTCCGGGAAAAAATTCTCTTCTTGGAAAATCTCTAGCTGAATGATGAATGGTTAAAATATCAATTTGTGAAGCTGAAACAATTTTAAATAACTCCCTATTGCCTGCTTAGTCCAATTTATTTGAACCATTTTTCAATTTCTTTTTCCAATGCCTCCTCTGAAAATACCTCTCCATTTTCTGACTGGTTATTTCCCCGTTCTGTCTTTTCAATTAGAATTAACTTGTCAATAAAATCGTCAATGGAAATTTCCTCAGGAAAATTCTCAATTACTTCTTTTACTATTGTTTTTGTGAGCATATTCAATCTTTCAGAAAATAAATGCAGGCAATTTACAATATTCTGTTATACCCTTGTTAAAAAATAATTGAAAACTTTACTCAAACTAAACTCGTTAAAGTTTTCAAAACAGAATCTTATTTCTATTTTTAGAATGAGATTTTAAAATAGAAATTATGTTTTCTCAAAAAGATAAAATTCAGATTAAACAACGCGGAAGCCTGCCGGAGGTTGTGGAGCACCAGATTGAAAACTTTCGAAAAGGATTTCCTTTTCTGGAAGTGATGGAAGCGGCCACCGTGGGCAGTGGAATAATAAAGCTCGACAATAGCGGGATAGAAGAGCATAAAGAACGATATGACCGGCAGATTGCTGCCGGCGTCAAACCGTTCAAGTTTATTCCGGCATCGGGCGCTGCCAGCCGTATGTTTAAAGCGCTTTTTGAAGCCCTGGAAGCTTGTGAAAAAGACCCTGACCCGGATACGGCACTGGCAAAAAATGCTGCTGCCCGGCAGTTCCTGGTAAATAAAGAAAAATTCGCTTTTTTCAGCGATTTGAAAAATTCGCTGGATGGTTACAAAGCAGAGGAAAATTGCCGAAGCTGGATTGATTTTCTTCTGAATGAAAAGGGGCTGAATTATGGCTCCCTGCCCAAGGGATTGCTGAAATTTCATAAATATCCTGAAGGTGAACGTACGCCTTTTGAAGAACACCTTGTTGAAGGCGCTCACTATGCGAAAGATAACCAGAATGTGGCCCGGCTGCATTTTACCGTGTCGCCCGAGCACAGGCAGGGATTTGAGGAATTGCTGACAAAGGTGAAGCAGCATTACGAAAAAGAACTGGGCGTTACCTTCGAGGTGTCGTTCAGCCTGCAGAAACCTGCTACCGATACCATTGCCGTTGATTTGGATAACGAACCTTTCCGCGAACCCGATGGTACGTTGCTTTTCCGGCCCGGCGGCCACGGTGCGCTCATCGAAAACCTGAACGATTTGGATGCCGATCTCATTTTTATCAAGAACATCGACAATGTGGTGCCCGACAGGCTGAAGCAGCCTACCATTGACTATAAAAAAGCATTGGCAGGTGTGGCGCTGAAATACCAGGAAAAGATGTTCCGGTACCAGAAGGCACTGAACGACAGGCATCCTTCTGCCCTCGATAGTGCATTTCTGGCCGAAGCCGCCAATTTTCTGGAGAACACGCTGAATATACAACCACCCGAAGAGCAATACTATACTGAAAAAGAAGAGTTGTACCATTACCTGCGGGAAAAATACAACCGTCCACTGCGGGTGTGCGGCATGGTGAAGAACGAAGGCGAACCGGGGGGCGGTCCGTTCTTGGCAAGAAATCCGGACAATACGATTTCCCTGCAAATTGTGGAAAGTTCGCAAATTGACCCGGACAGCGTACAGCAGCAAACCATTGCAAAACACGCCACCCATTTTAATCCGGTGGATTTGGTATGTGCCGTTAAAAATTACAAAGGCGAAAAATATGACCTGACAAAATTTACCGACCCGGCAACCGGGTTTATTTCAAAAAAGTCGAAAGACGGAAAAGACCTGAAAGCACAGGAACTGCCCGGACTTTGGAACGGGGCTATGAGCAACTGGAACACCCTTTTTGTGGAAGTTCCCATTGAAACGTTCAATCCGGTGAAAACCGTGAACGATTTGTTAAGGGATCAACACCTTTAAGGCAAAGGGGTTTCTTTATTCGGTGTGAATTGTTAATTTCGCAGTTTCATTTTTGGAGGTAGAATGAACAAGGAAGGACGAAATTATTTTAGTGAAGAGAATATCAGCGAGGCGCTAAGCCGCTTTAAACGATCGCTGGTTTCGGGGAGGAAAAGTTATTTTGATGTTTCTGAATTTGAGGGTATTGTCGAATATCTGCTGGATGAAGGCGACATCAATGCTTCGGAAATTGCAGCCCGCCAGGGGATTCAAATCCACCCCGGGGCAGTTCCGCTTCAGCTTAAATATGCCCAGGTTCTGCTCAGTAAAGGGAAATATAAAAATGCACTCAAATACCTCAATTTGGCCGAACAGGTTGAATTAACCAACCCGGACGTACATTTAATGAAAGGTTCTGCATGGCTGGTGATGGGGGAAGAGGATGCAGCCGAAAAATCATTCAGGGAAGCTTTAAAGTATGCAGGCACCGAAAAAGACGATATTCTTTATCATATAGGCGCTTCCTATGTCCAATCGGGAGAAATTAAAACGGCGATCGGTTATTTTGAACGGTCGCTGAAACTGAACCCCGAAAATGAAATGGCATTGTACGATCTGGGATTCTTCAGCGACCAGGAAGGCGAATACCAAAAAAGTATCGAATATTATAACCGCTACCTCGATGTGGATCCTTTTAATTTTTCGATATGGTTCAACCTGGGAATTTCGTACAACAAAGCGGGTAACTCCGAAAAGGCCATTGAAGCGTATGAATTTGCACTGGCACTGAACGAAGATTTTGACCAGTCCCTCTTTAATATTGGAAATGCGTATGCCAATGCCGGCAAGTTCAGGGAGGCTATAAAAAGATATACCGAATACCTGGAATCGGACCCCGAAAATGACGATGCCTGGTGTTACATTGGAGAATGTTACCTCAACCTGGAGGATTACGTGCAGGCGGAATATTATTACCAGCGGGCCATTAAACTGAACCAGGATAACGACACCGCATGGTTTGGTGTGGGACTGATTATGTGGATGGAGAAGAAATGGAAAGAAAGCACTGTTTTTATCCGTAAAGCCCTGGATATTGATAATTCAAATCCGGAATACCTGATTACGCTGGCCAAAGTTTACAAAGATTACAATCGCCCCGAAGAAGCAGAAGCAGCCCTGATAAAAGCTGCCGAACTGGAAGCCGAAAATACCGAGATTTGGTTGACCTGGGTGGATGTGTTTCTGAAGTTTGGTGAGCTCGAAAATGCCCGCCGGGCACTGAATTCAGGCATTGAAAAAAATGACGATTCATTGTTGAAATACCGCATGGTAGCCCTTTTGCTTGAAAACAAGCAGGAAAAGGAGGCCTTTGAAATGTTACAAACGGCCATGAAACAGGAATTCGTTCAAATTAATTACCTGTTCGAAATTTATCCAAAAGCATTGAAAAACAAACGTCTGCGCAAGATGGTGGACGATTTCAGGGACGGGAATGAACTACTGCTTTAATTCCAAAAACCATTGGATAGAATACAATCCCGACGGAATAATCGCTTCGGTATGATCCAACCCGGGAAACAATTCCAACTCAACCCGGTTGCTGCTTACCCCTTTATCTAAAAAGCCCTGGTACAGGTTTTCTGAAACCTGGGAGGGGACAAAATCGTCTGCCGCCCCATGTGAGATATGCGTGGGGGTGGAAGTGTTCCATGCCCCTGCAGAGTTGGCTTCAAGTGTTGTTATCAAAGATGTGAAGGTGGTGTCGGTAGAATAGTTTTGCCGGAAGTTTTCTGTTAACAGTTCTTCCATGTTTGTAGTAAGTTCTTCATTTATTTCTTCCCCCGATCTTGTCCCGTCATAAAGTAACGGAATCAGTGAATCGTAGGGAGCATTAAAAACTTCATCGATTGGAGTGGTGATTTCATCCAGTTGCATGTAGCTGTTAAACAGGTATCCCAAAAAATAAGGCATGGGATATTCTTCCTGTTCCAAAATATACTCGTTCATGAAATTCAGATCGTAAGGTCCGGCGCCCGGGGCACTTGCTACCAGGTTAAATTCATTGGAGTGCTGGTTTTCAATCGCTTTTTGCACCTGCGTGGTGGCCCATCCTCCCTGAGAATAGCCGGTCAGGTACAATTCATTGTTGAGATTGAAGTTTCTTATTTCGGCAAGCTCTTCCACGGCGCGCAGCATGTCGAGCACGGATTGTACGGTCGATTCTTTGTGCATGTAGGGGTGGGGAATGTTATCCGAAGAGCCGAATCCCAGGTAGTCGGGCATGGAAATGACAAACCCCGTGGAGGCTATAAATTCGAGTAAAATGTATAATTCATTTTTTGAATGGCTTAACGATGGCGCATTTTCATGCAGCGTGTTGGTGCCATTCTGGTAGCTGATTGTTGGAAAAGGTTCGTCTCCTGTAGGTACGGTTACAATTCCCGATGCCACTTTCTCTTCTCCCTGAAAAGTTGTTTTATATGTTATTTTGTAAACATAAAAACCATATTTTGCATTATCTTCCAGAAAAGATAATTCAGGATAATCCTGAATTAAAGTACTTAATCCCATTTCTACCTGAGTGGGGGTGTAGCCATTAACAAGGTCCCAGTCAACAAGAAACTGGGTGTCCGGCTCGTCATCGTTGTTGAAAAGGTTGTGACAGGCAGACAGGAACAAAACAATTAGTACAATGAATATATTACGTGTGAATGATTCTGTTTTTATTTTCATGATAACCAGGATTTATTTTTTTTCAAATATACAAAAAAGGAAGATTTGTTTCTTGAAAAAGAAAATTTACTGGTAAATATGTTTTGCCCGGCAAACAGGATGCGCCTGCTGCTATTCCGATTCTATCCCCAACCCTTTTTTTGCCCCTGAATACAGCGCTTTCCACCAGTAATTGATAACAGAGCGTTGTTCGTCGCGTTCATATAAAACAGGGATGGGCTTCAGGTTTTTTTCTTTTGATGTTTTTGAGTTGAGTATCATTTTATTGGCCCAGAAAGATGCAAAACCGGCTTTCTCTGCCTCGTTGCCACTGAGGTCCATCACGGCAATTTTGAGGTTGTCGTAGCCCATGTATAAAACTCCTTCCGCCTGATGCTCGTGAAATGAAATTTCAAAATCAAAACGGCTCAGGTTTCCATCTTCTATTAGCATGGGGGTTGATTTATCCAGCATTGTATTAATGGAACTGAGCGGCATGGGTTGAAGCGACCCTTCCACATGGTGAAGGTAATGGTTGCTGGTAAGGTCGAAATTGAACCGGGCGGTAAGTTTTGCCTGGTTTTGAAGGTAGGCATTGGCCCGGGCCACAAAATGGCCGGTAAGTTGCCGTTCCTTTTCAATATTTGAAATTCTTCCCCCATTCAGGTTCAGGTTGGTAAATTCAATATAACCGGGTTGGTCTGAAATACCCATCAGTTCGCTGTACCTGATATGCGAAGGGAGCAATTCAACCGAATCGAGAATAAACGGTTGTTTTATTGATTTCATCAGGTCTTGTGGCCAGGGCGGCTCCTGGTTGGGGTTGAACGGGTACCGTTTGTTCCTGAATATCTCGAGACTGGCTGGTCCAATGGTTAAGATGGAGGCATCCAGGATATTGTTTTGCAACCACCTTTTTTCGTTGATTCCCTGCAGTTCGGCATACTCGATTCCCGCTTTCACCACATCGGTTTGAAACCCCTTTTTACGTGGAAATACCTCCTTGGCAACCTGGGGTGTAATTTGTATGTTTTTTAATAACACACGGTGCCACATCGAATTGTATATCAGTGAATCGGCGGTGAACTCGTATAATCCGTCGTTGCTTTCGGCCGTAAGGTCGGTGGTCGATATTTCAAATTCTTTTGAATTTAAAATGTTTTGCGGAGGCTGGTTCTCGGCCATTAAAATATTCTCAAACGACAGGTTAATGTTGTTTTCGAAAAAATGCTGTTGCATCCAGTTGAATTTCAGATCAGCATTTTTCAGTAGCAGGTTGTTTACTTTTACCTGGTCAACAAGAGGTTCAATATACGGGTACAGGTCGAGGGTTTGCAAAAACTCCAGCGTATCGCCTTCTATTTTCTGGTTAATTTCAATGTCCAGCCCGGGGTTGTTAATTTCAATTTTTTCGAATGAAAAATTATTTTCCTTCAGGGCTGTTTCCAGGTCAAAATCGGTTAGGTTGATGGCAGGGGCGTGTATGCTGAAACGATTATCGTTTTGCTGTGGCATAAACGGATCAACCTCTAACCCTTTCACCGAAATAGTTTGCTTATTCCGGTTATAAAGTACCTGCTCAATCAGTAAATTATGGTTTTTCTCCAGCGGGGTTTTAAAATTTAACAGTTCCAGCACAATGTTGCTGCTGGCAAGCTCTGCCTGGTTTTCTTCGTTATTTTTTAATACGGCTTCGGGAATGGTAAGGTTGAATTGAAAATTTGCCGATGCATTGTAGTCATTCCCGGTGGTTTCGTACGTTACTACTTCACCGCGGGTAATTTTCAACTCATCCGATTTAAACGACTGGATAAAGGCCGGTAGCGGAAACCGGTATTTTTTTAAGTCGAGGGATTTGGCTTCGCCCTTGCGGCTGTAAACCTGTATTTTAGGCGAAATAAGATTCATCCGCCCAATTTCAGGCTCTTTGGAATAAAAAGATTTTCTGAAGTCGAAATTGTTGATTTGCAGTTCGGGGATGGATACCTGGAAAGTAGTTGTTAGATCCTTGTATTTTGATGAGCTGATTTGCGGATAGAGCATGGCGTTTTTTACGCTTACAAGCGAATGGACCGATGACAAATGAACTTCCCCGGCATGGAGGACATGTACACTGTCCGACAGTTCAAACTGCTGATCTTTTAATGTAATGTCGAAATTATCGGAAAACAACAACCGCTGTTTGTTCAGTTCGGCTTCATTCAGCCTGAAGTTTTCGAGCGAGGCTGAAAATGCATTGTCGAACGAAATGGTTTTGCCTTTCCGGGTATGGTTCACCCAGGTGAGTTTCCCGTTGGGCGCCGAAAACCGTTTGATATCAAAATCGTCCATGTAATTAAAAACCAGCTGGTAAAACTCGTTCAGTTCGATTTTATCCTGCGATTCCCGCAGGGTTCCGAAGTTTTCAAAATCAATTTGCGGGTTGGAAATCGTAAAATTGTTGATTTTTAGTTTTTTATTGAAAAAAGCATTCTGTAAATCCACCCCGCTTAAATTGATTTCGGGCACGGAAATATTAAAAAGTTCCGAGCGGTTGTATTGGCGCATAGTGCTTATGGTAGCTGTATCGGTAACCGGGTGCAGATTCAGGTTTTTAATCTGAACTTCCTGGTTCATGCTTGAAATAACAACGTTTTCTACATCCAGTTTGTGGAGATCGTCCACCAGCCTCATTTGGTAATCTGAAAAATGCAGGTCGAAATTGGTGGCATAGAAAAACTTATCGGTTCGTTGAACGCTTGCCGAATCAAGCGCAAAATCGGTAAGACTGAAGTTAAAGCCGGTTTCAAAAAATCCCTGCAATTCGCCATGGCGAAGGTTATCAATGTCGAGCCTCCCGTTTTCAATATAAACCAGTTTGGAATAAACCCCGGAAAGGTAGTCCGAAACCAGTTCAAAAAGAAGCCCTGCCTCTTTTTGCCCGCCTGCTTTTTGGCGTTCCATGTGGTATTTCAGGTGAACTTTGGGGGTAAGAATTTCGATTTTCGAAGTGGGGATGGCGCGCGCGTGGTATAAATCCAGCAGGTCCACTTCGTCAATTATAAGTGCTTCACAATCAATGAGAACCTCGGTGCGGGTATTTATTTCCTGCTTATTGGAAGGTAGAATATGGATATTTTTCGCTTCCAGCTGGTTGGAAAAAGTGGAAACAAACAGCGAGTCGGCCCTGAAGTGGTGCTGGTTGTCTTCGAGTCGCAGGTGGTAGCCGGCAACTTTCATTTCCAGGTTATCGGAATGCAGCAGTTTTTCCCGGTTCAGTGACGACACCGAATCCAGCGAAAACCGGCTGAGGTTGATGTCAATCGACTCGAATTGTTGCTGGTAATTCGTGTAATCGGGCTGCCGGTAAATCCGGAGGTTGGCCCCGGTGAGAAAAAAGCTATCGACCTCCATTTTGCTGAACTGGTTTTGCACCAGCGTGTACAGATCGAAATTATTGATGTCTTCAAGGTTCAGCCGGGTGGGATTTTCTTTCTGAAAAAACTTTATCTCAGGATGTTTAAATTCAAGAAACCGGATTTTTAACGAGTCGTTCAGGGCAAAACGGGTGATACTTCTGCTTTGTACATAAACTTCGGGTACATCTACTTCGAACAGGTTTTTATCTTTTTTCCGGTCAAGGGGAAAAAGGCGGAAACCGGCTGCGCGAATGTCGGAGGTTTTTAATGAATATTCCAGTGTGTCGATGGTGGTTACGTGGAGGCTGTCCCCCATATCGTTCCTGAAGTCTTTCATTCTGATTAATACATCATCGGTTTCAATAAAGTTGCTGTTCCGTGAAAACATTGCAGAATCAGTACGAAATCCCTGAATTTCCAGTGAAACCTGGTCGGCATTGGAAATGAGGGACGAATCACCCGTTGAACCGTAAAACCCGAAGTTCGCCTCGAAAAGTTCGATGGTTTTTATGTTGATTTTTTTCAGGAACCCATCGAAAAGCGGCCTGATTTCCGGGATAATTTTGTCCGTCGTCCCGGCGCTGTCGTTTTGTAAAAGGTAATCTCCTGAAAGGTTAACCTCCGGTTTCACTATGTTTATTCTTTTGCAGGAAAATTCCCGGTTTTTGTAAAGCCTCCGGAAGTTGATTCCGCTGAGTTCAATTTCGGAAGCAAAAAGCGAGCGCAAAGGTGTTCCATCCGTATTCGAGGATGAGGTATTTGAGCCAGGACTGCCGGGGGTAAGACTGATATCGGTAAATTTTACTGCAAAGGGAAATATGCTCCTTTCAATTCCCCCGATGTGTATGGAATAGTTACCATTCGATTTTTCGTGCAGGTACTCCGGAAAATTTTCTTTGAAATACCCCGGGGCCAATAACCAGGCAATAACGAGCACCGCCAGAAGCAATGCAGCCATTACCATCAGAAACCAACCCAGGATTTTTCGTATTTTTTTTCCGCGTGCATCCATTGGGTAAAAATGCGATTTTTTTTTTAAAGATAAATGAATTTGTGGCGGGTTGCCCCAAACGTTGCGAAAAAGGATATTTTCAGGGACAAATGAATTATGAATGCCGGTTTTTCCGGAAAAGGGTGTTTTTTATGTAAATTAAATTTATACTTTTACTTCGTAAAACAGATAATTCCAATATCCATGAGACTGATTTTGACCATTTTCACCTCCTTTCTGTTTTGTTTTACCATGAATGCCCGGCCGGTAAATGTTATGTTGGTAACCGGCGGCCATTCATACGATACCCTTCAGTTTTTTCAGTTGTTCGATTCGCTGGATGATGTTGAATACGAGCATTTTGTTCAGCCGGAAGCCAACAAAGCCATCGCCGGTGGTAAAGCCCGCGATTTTGATGTGCTGGTGTTTTACGACATGTGGCAAGACATTTCCGGTCAGGAAAAAGAGGCATATATCAACTTGACAAAACAGGGGAAGCCGCTCCTTTTTTTGCACCATGCACTGGTTTCGTACCAAAACTGGCCGGAGTTTGAAAAACTGCTGGGCGGAAAATACATTGAACGTTCGCCCGAAATACCTGAAGAAGAACAATCTACTTACCGGCACGATGTGTGGGTGGATATTGAAGTGGTTGATAATCAGCATCCGGTTACCAAAGGGTTTCAGGACTTCAGGCTTTTCGATGAGGTTTACGGCAACTTCAGGGTTTTGCCGGAAGTTACGCCACTGCTGAAAACCAGCCATGCCGAAAGCTCCCCTGTAATTGGCTGGGAAAATAAATACAATGCTTCAACAATTGTTTACCTCCAACCCGGGCACGATTCCAATGCATTTAATTCCCCGCTTTTCAGAAAAATCATTTCACAGGCCATTCATTATCTTTCACAAGCAAGTGATTAAAAGGCAATATAATCTGTATAAAAAAACAACCGATAACTTGAATAATAACTAAAAAAATTGAATTATGGAAAATGTGAACCGAACGAGACTTTTTGTTGCAAGCTGCCTGGCATTGCTTGTAACGGCCATTACTTTTGCCATTAGGGCGCAATTAGCAGGCGTTTTTTCCGATGGCTACGGATTAAGCGATGAACAGGTAGGAAGAGCTTTTGGCCCTGCATTCTGGGGATTTGCAGTGGCCATGTTTGTCGGTGGTTATTTTATCGACATTGTGAAAACACGTACAATTGTGTGGCTGGCCTTTGCGATGCACCTGGTTGGTATCGTTTTGCTTTTGCTGGCCAAAGACTACACCTCGCTTTTTCTCTCCAGCGTTTTTATCGGCCTTGGGAATGGTAGCGTGGAGGCAGCATGTAACCCGCTGGTAGCCTCTTTGTACCCTGAACAAAAATCGAAAATGCTGAACCGTTTCCATGTTTGGTTCCCGGGGGGAATTGTTATCGGCAGTCTGCTTGCTGCTTTGGTAATGGATCAGCTGAATTTGTCCTGGCAGGTTTTGGTAGGTTTGCTCTTTATCCCCCTGGCTATTTACGGGTTTTTATTTCTTGGACAAAAAATTCCCGAAACAGAGCGTGTTACAAGTGGGGTCTCGTATAAAGAAATGATGCGTAA
Organism: uncultured Mariniphaga sp.; assembly: GCA_964422335.1. GTDB lineage: Bacteria > Bacteroidota > Bacteroidia > Bacteroidales > Prolixibacteraceae > CAYRBS01. The sequence continues at coordinate 11,628 of CAYRBS010000058.1, forward strand.
CGTAGGCGCCCCGATAACTATTACGTTGGCTGTTATTTTTATGATTTTGGTAGCAAATGTGAAATTCATCTCCGATGCAATTACAAGCAGTTATTCCCTGCCGTTGATTATTATTGGGGTAATAGCTTTATTTATTGTTATTGAAGGAAGGTTTATGAACAAAATTTCATTGATTTTCCCCTTTATTTTTGGCAGTATGTTGCTCACAGCTTCAACAGAATTGGGTACCACTCAATGGATTGAAGGGTTACTGGAAGACAGGGGGATTAATGCGATGATTATTTTGGCCGTGGTGACCGGAATTATGGCGGTAGGCCGTTA
>CAYRBS010000059.1:0-1092 GCA_964422335.1 uncultured Mariniphaga sp.
TGTTTCAGTTTACAAGTTGCAGGTTTTAACTTTTCATTCGAAAAATTTAACCTGATCATATCAATTCATTCAGTGCATCCAGTAACTGCTTATTTTCTTCGGAGGTGCCGATGGTAATGCGCAGGCTTCCTTCGCAGAGGTTTACGTTGGAGCGGTTACGGACAATAATGCCTTGTTCTTTCAGGTATTCGTAAATACCGGGTGCGTCGTTCATTTTTACCAGGATAAAGTTGGCATCTGATGGAAAAATTTTCACTACAAACGGATATTCGCTGAGTAATTGTATCATTTTTTTGCGTTCGGCAATTGTCCGCTTCACCCACTTTTCCACCTTTTCCCGGTTTTTAATCAGCTCCAGGGCCTTTTGCTGGGTCAGGATGTTCAGGTTGTAGGGGTATTTTATTTTGTTTAGCACCGCAATAATATCGAGGCTGGTAAAAGCCATTCCCAACCGAATTCCGGCCATTCCCCAGGCTTTGGAGAAGGTTTGTAAAATCACCATGTTGGGGTATTCATTAAATAATGGCAGGAGCGATTTTCCGGGGGCAAAGTCGATGTAGGCTTCGTCCAGCACCAAAATTCCCTCAAAGTTGCGGGCTATTTCCAGCACGGCTTCTTTTTCGAGGATGTTGCCGCTGGGATTATTGGGTGAGCAGAGATACACCAACTTTGTATTGGCATCCGTGCTTTTTAAAAGTTGCCGGGCATTTAACTCAAAGTCTTGTGTGAGTGGCACCTTTTTTACCTCTACGTTGTTGATGCCCGCTGCAACCTGGTACATTCCGTAGGTGGGGTCGATGGTGACAATATTGTCTTCACCCGGCTCGCAGAATGCACGCATCAGTAAATCGATGGGTTCGTCACTGCCATTTCCGAGGAATATTTGTTCCGGTGTAACATTTTTCAGCTTCCCAATCATTTCTTTGAGTTCCTTTTGAAGCGGATCAGGGTACCGGTTGTACGGCTGATTAAATGGACTCTCGTTGGCATCGAGAAAAACCATGGCTTCGCCTGAATACTCGTCGCGTGCCGAAGAGTATGGTTGCAGGGTTTTTATGTTTTTACGTAAAAGTTTGTCTATGTTCATTATTA
>CAYRBS010000059.1:1192-11773 GCA_964422335.1 uncultured Mariniphaga sp.
TATGGTTGCAGGGTTTTTATGTTTTTACGTAAAAGTTTGTCTATGTTCATTATTAGTATGAATTTATTAAATTTGTTCTCAGATGAGTCCGACAGTTTTTAAAAAAAGGAATTACAGGTTCTTTTTTTTCTCCCGTGAAGAAAAGAGAATACATATACATGTGATAAGTCCTGACGGAGAGGCAAAATTTTGGATAGAACCTGAAATCGAATTGGTTAGAAGCGTTGGATTCAACCAAAAACAGATTAATTTGTTGAAACAGATAATAAAAGAAAATAGAGATGAAATCAGTACCAGTTGGAGAAGGCATTTTGGAAGTTGAAGTAACTAACATCTCAATACATGGTTTTTGGTTACTTATCGGGGGAAAGGAGTATTTTTTGCCTTTTAAAGAATTTCCCTGGTTCAGAGAAGCAACTATCGCTGAAATTTCAGACGTTGTTTTACTGAACAAAGAACACTTGTTCTGGGAGAAGCTCGATATTGATCTTACTTTAAGCATGATTGAACATCCTGAAAAATACCCTTTAATTTCAAAATAATTTTAGAATCTTGATTTAATTTATCTCCTTCAACCGCAATGTTACTGCATTTTTATGCGCATCCAGTTGTTCGGCGGCAGCCATCACCTCAATAGCCGGTCCGATGGATTTTAATCCTTCGCCGGTAATTTCCTGGAAAGTAATTTTTTTCAGAAAACTATCGAGGTTAACGCCGCTGTAAGCCCGTGCCCATCCATTGGTTGGCAGTGTGTGGTTGGTGCCTGAGGCATAATCGCCGGCGCTTTCAGGTGTGTAATTTCCCAGGAAAACCGAACCCGCGTTGATCACTTTACCGGCCAGTTCGTTGTAATTTCCGGTGGAAAGGATAAGGTGTTCCGGGGCATACGCATTAATTAAATCCACGATTTCCTGTTCCTTTTCCATTACAATAAATACACTGTTTCCGAGTGATTTTTCGGCCAGTTCTTTCCGGGGCAGTTTTTTCAGTTGCAGGTTGATTTGCGTTTTTACCTTTTCGGCCAGTTCAGTACTGCCGGCAATCAAAACCACCTGACTGTCGGGGCCATGCTCGGCCTGCGACAACAGGTCGGATGCCACAAAACCGGGATGTGCCGTCTGGTCTGCTACCACCATCACTTCCGATGGCCCGGCGGGCATGTCTATAGCCACCTGGTTCATGCTTACCAGTTGTTTGGCAGCGGTAACAAACTGGTTGCCCGGACCAAATATTTTATCCACTTTTGGTAAAGTTTCGGTTCCATACGCCAGGGCACCAATGGCCTGAACCCCGCCAAGCCTGAATACTTTTTTTACTCCTGCATATTTGGCGGCGTATAAAATGGCAGGATGTATTTTCCCGTTTTTACCGGGAGGGGTGCATAAAACAATCTCGCTGCATCCTGCTATACGGGCCGGGATTGCCAGCATCAGCACAGTGGAAAAAAGCGGCGCCGAACCTCCCGGGATATACAGGCCAACTTTTTCGATGGGTACGGATTTTTGCCAGCAGGTTACGCCCGGCATGGTTTCCATTTTCCGGATTTCCGTTTTTTGGGCAGCATGAAATTTTTCGATGTTACCTGCTGCCAGTTCAATGGCCTTTTTCAGGGCGGGTTCCACCTGTTCGTCCGCCACCTCCCATTCTTGTTCCGGAACCTGAAAACGGGTCAGTTCGATTTTATCAAATTTCAGGGTGTATTTTCGCAAAGCGCTGTCACCCGTTTGTTTGATTTCATTCAAAACCCCCTGTACGGTTTCGTACAACCCGGCAACATCCAGCGAGGGACGCTCCAGAATTTGGGGCCACTGTTTTTTTTCAGGATTGATAAAGGTTTTCATACTCTTTGTACTATGTACTTTGTACTCATGTCTGATAGTTAAAAAATCATTTTTTCAATCGGAACAACGAGTATTCCTTCTGCACCGGCTTTTTTCAGTTTGCCAATTATCTCCCAGAAATCGTTTTCCGCTATTACCGAGTGCATAGAACTCCAGCCTTCCTGGGCCAGTGGCACTATTGTCGGACTTTTCATGCCCGGCAGCAGGCCGGCAACTTCCCCGATTTTTTCGTTGGGTGTGTTCAGCAGAATGTATTTTTTGCCATCGGCCCGTTGTACTGATTCCATCCTGAAAATCAATTCATCCAGGATCTCCTGTTTTTCAGGGGGGAGGTCGGGTTTGGAAATGAGCACCGCTTCTGAATGAGTGATTACCTCTGCTTCTTTTAACCGGTTACTTACCAGGGTTGAGCCCGAGCTGACAATGTCGAAAATGGCGTCGGCAAGGCCAATTCCCGGGGCAATTTCCACTGAACCGCTGATGACATGGATTTCAGCATCTATATTGTTTTCATCCAGAAACTTCTGAAGGATGTTGGGGTAAGAGGTGGCAATTTTTTTGCCGTTAAAAAATGCGGGGCCGGGGTAATCCACGGTTTTTGGAATGGCCAGCGATAATCGACACTTGCTGAATCCCAGTCTTTTAGCTATTTTTACATCTTCCTGTTTTTCCAGCATTTCGTTTTCGCCCACAATTCCTACATCGGCCACCCCATCGGCCACGGTTTGCGGAATATCGTCGTCGCGCAGAAACAACGCCTCCATTGGGAAGTTACCGGCTACCGATACCAGTTTTCGCTTCCCAATGGTTAAATCAATTCCTGATTCCTGTATCAGCCGCATGGAATCTTCGTTTAACCGGCCTTTGGTTTGAATGGCAATTTTTAAATTTTCCATAATTTATTTATTTTATGTGAACAGTTCCCGAATCGCCCCCGAGGGATAAATTTGCTTTCGGGATTCGTTCGATGCTAAGTTCTTACTTCGTTTATAAGCTTGCAAAAACTTTTTTTCACGAAAAAGGCTTGCCTTTTTTTGGCAAGCCTCTGGTTCAATATTTTTCGGATATACAACAAAACAACCATGACCTACCAATTTGTTAGGTTCCACTATGATGGCCGTGATGTCCTGTTCCGTAATTCATTTTACTTTTTTTTGCAATGATAATGATTAATTTCAACCCATGCAATGCAGAAGCGATTCAAAGCCCATTGTTAAAAATAATTTTACGCATTCAGCGGGTGAATTTTATTTTTTTTCTTTGAAATTTGCAATCGATTGCATATTATTGTACCGAAATCGTAAATTAAAATAACAATGAAGAAACTACTTGCTGTATGCCTGGCGGTTTGGTTCCTGGCGGGGACAACCACAGCGCAAAAAACCGAAAATGAAAAACTTTTTGAAGGCTTTCACATCAAACAAACCATGCGAAAAGCACTGGACTGGCAGTTGCACCATCCGAAACACAAATTGTGGGACTGGACCAACGGCGCATTTTATGCCGGAGTGTTTGCGGCTTACGAAACACTGGAAGATGAAAACATTTACAAAGCGATGCACGCAATGGGAGAGTCCAATAACTGGGAACCCGGGCCGCGGCTTCATCATGCTGACGACCATGTAATTTGTCAGACCTACATCGACATGTACCGGGTTTCGGGTGACCGGGGAATGATTGAACCTTTTATTGACACGATGGACGAATTTATGGCTACACCTTACGAAACCGGAGGCATCCGGAAAGTAACCTGGTGGTGGTGCGACGCCCTGTTTATGGCACCTCCGGCGCTTGTTAAACTGGGTGTTACGCTTGACGATGAAAAATACATGGAACTGAACGATGAACTGTTCAGGGAATGTTACGATTTACTTTACGACCAGGAAGAACACCTGTATGCCCGCGACATCCGTTACAAATGGGATGAACCCGAAGTAGAAGTTATTAAAGAAGCCAACGGAAAAAAGATTTTCTGGTCGCGTGGAAACGGTTGGGTAATGGGCGGACTGGTTCGCCTGCTGGAGGAACTTCCGGAAGATTACCCTTCCCGTGATTTTTATGTTCAGAACTATAAAGAGATGGCTGAAAAAATTATCACGCTGCAGCAGGAGGATGGCCTGTGGCGCGCCAGTTTACTCGATCCGGATTCCTATCCCGGCGGTGAAGCCAGTGGCTCCGGCTTTTTTACTTACGCACTGGCCTGGGGCATCAATAACGGTATTTTAGACAAGGAAAAATATTTGCCCGTTGTGGAAAAAGCCTGGGTGGGAATGAATTCGCTCATTCAACCCGATGGAAGGGTAGGCTGGGTACAACCCATTGGCGCCGACCCCCGGAAGAATTTCTCGGAAGACAGTTTCGAAGTGTATGGCACCGGAGCATTTCTGCTTGCCGGCAGCGAGGTGATTAAACTGGACAGGTAAAGGAGAGTTATTTGTATAAAAAAACCTTAGGGTCTTTTCGATCCTAAGGTTTTTTTATTTCAATCCCAGTATTAATTGAACCAGCTGTCAACCATTTCTTTGTTTTCCTCGTACCACATGGAGGCGCCTGCTTCCTCTCCTTCTTCTTCGATGATATCCATCAGGCTGTAAAGTTGGTCTTCATCAAGGTTAAAGTTTTTAAAGAACCCGGCAACTTCGGGCATGTCTTCTTCAAAACCACGCCTGGAAACAATTGCACATACATCTTCCGGGTAAATTTCCTTGGGATCTTCGAGGTATTTTAAATCAAAATTGTTCCATTTGAAATGGGGTTTCCAGCCGGTAATCACAATCCATTCTTCGTCTTTAATGGCTTTTTCGAGGCTGGCCACCATTGCCGGACCGCTGGATGTAATTTGTTCGAAATCCAAATCGTAAGCTTCAATTGCTTTTTCGGTATTTGCATGGATTCCTGCACCACTGCCGATTCCAATGATTTCGCCGTCGAATTTTTCTTTGTTTTCATTCAGCTCTTCAATGGAATTAATGGTGACATAAGAGGGCACTACCAGGCCGGTTGTCCCCCCGCTAAATGATTCACCCAGTTTGACGAGGTTGTCGCCGTAATCGTTCCAGTAATCTTTATGCGTATTGGGTAGCCAGGCATCGAGGAATACGTCTCCTTTTGAGTTTTCTTTTGAGAGCTCACCATAAATTAACCCCGGCTCGAGGTTGGTCAGTGCTGTCTCATACCCGTTGCTCTCAAGCGCTGTTTTTGCCAAATGGGTAAAGGCAATACCTTCTGACCAGTTCGGGTAAAAAATATTAACTTCCTGTGATTCTTCTTTTCCGCCGTTGCATGAGCTGATTCCAACAATCAGGCCCAACACAACAAACAGGTTTAATGAACTTTTGAATAAACTTCTGAATTTTAACATAGCTTTTTGTTTTTTTAGTTACTCCTTATTTTTATTTGCAAATGATTGTGTAATTCTATCGAGAATAATGGCCAGTACGACGATTCCCAGTCCGGATTCGAAGCCTTTGGCAATATCGTTTTGCTGAATTCCCTGGTAAACAACGCTTCCCAGCCCTTTTGCACCCACCATAGATGCAATTACCACCATGGACAGAGCCAGCAAAATAACCTGGTTTACACCTGCCAGGATGGTAGGCATGGCCAGGGGTAACTGAATTTTAAAAAGGATTTGTTTTCCGGTTGCACCAAATGCCTTTCCGGCTTCGATTACATCTTCCTGCACGTTTTTTATACCGAGGCTGGTAAGCCTCACCGCGGGCGGCAACGAAAAAATAACCGTGGCAATAACCCCCGGGGTGTTACCAACACTAAAGAAAAATATAGCCGGAATAAGGTAAACAAAAGCCGGCATGGTTTGCATGAAATCCAGGATGGGCCTGATGATGGCATCGCTGGTACGGTTTTTTGCGGTTAAAATGCCAAGGGGAATGCCAAAAATTAATGCAATGAAGGTAGAAACAATGACCAGTGTCGATGTTTGCATGGCTTCTTCCCAGTAACCCATCAGGTAAATGAGCGTAAAACCCAGGATGACGAACAGTGCCAGTCCGAACCCTTTTGAAAACCCTTCTTTTGAAAACAGGTTCCCCCTGGATTTGGCGTAATAGGCTAAAAATGTTATAACCAAAAGGATGATTATAAACGGGATTGAAAGAAGCAAATCAGTAAAATTTTTTACGGTCCAGGAAATAAAATCGTCTATTGCGCCCCAGATAAATGAGAAATTTTCTTCCAGGTCATTAATTCCCAGTTCAATGTATTTTCCGATATCTATCACTCTTTCCATACTAAATTTCTTTTGCTTTTTCAATTAATTGGCTGACCTCTTCGCCCCCATACCGGGTGGCCTCAATAATTAAGGAAGTTTGGGTTACAAGACCCTGCAATTTCCCTGTGTTTTTATCCACAACAGCCAGTGGGTAGTTGTGCCCGGTAATCAGCGGGAGCATTTCTTCCACAGTGTAATCTTTGTAAACACTGGGCACATTCGTTTTTAATGCTTTTTCTACAGTACGTTCTTTTTCATCTGCCAGTTTCAGTAAATCTTTCAGCCAAACGTATCCTAAAAATTTCATCTGTTCATCTTCCACGGGCAAAACCTCCACCCCCACAGAACGCATTTTCCGGATGGCGACTTTGGGGCCGTCTTTCATGTATTGTACAAGCGTGGGTTTTTTAAACATCAGTGTTTCGGCGGTAATGATGGTTTTGCGATCCACTTTCTCGGTAAACGCTTCCACATAATCGCTGGCCGGATTGATCAATATTTCCTCAGCCGTGCCTATTTGTTCAATAATTCCATCTTTCATGATGGCAATACGATCGCCAATTTTAATGGCTTCGTCCAAATCGTGGGTAATAAATACGATGGTTTTGTGCAGTTTGCCCTGAATTTCGAGCAGTTCGTCCTGCATATCGGATTTAATGAGCGGGTCGAGGGCCGAAAATGCTTCATCCATCAGCAGCACTTCGGTATCGTTGGCCAGTGCCCTTGCCAGTCCGACGCGTTGCTGCATTCCGCCTGACATTGCGGAAGGGTATTGATCTTCGTACCCTTTCAGCCCAACTGTTTCAAGAGCTTTCTGGGCACGTCTTTTTCTTTCTTCTTTTGAATCGCCCCTGATTTCCAGTCCAAACGCCGCATTTTCCAAAATGGTTTTGTGTGGAAGTAACCCGAATTTCTGAAAGACCATACTCATTTCATGGCGGCGTGTTGTCATCAGTTCGTTGTCGTTTTCGCGGGTAATGTCGTGGTTTTTAAAAAAAACCTTACCGGCAGTGGGCTCGTTCAGGCGGTTCAGGCAACGGATAAGGGTTGATTTTCCACTTCCTGACAACCCCATGATTACAAAAATTTCGCCTTCCCTCACTTCAAAACTGGCCCGGTTTACCCCCACCGTACATTTTGTTTTACTCAGTATTTCATCTTTCGAAAGCCCTTTTTCCAGCAAGGCTAATGCTTCCTTTTTTCTTTTTCCGAAAATAAGGGTCAGATCCTCAACTTTCAGTTTAATTTTTTTGTTTTCGGCCATTGGTCCTTGTTTAGAAATAATACCCTAAGTTAATATTAAAACGTGAATTCCATTCCGGGTTTTCAATCCCCGAGCCCAGTCCTTTGCCAAACGAATCGGTGAGCCAGGGCTGGTTTTTGCCCACAGCATAGTCGATGTAGGTGTAAACTGCGCCTGCTGAAACTGCAATGCCCGGAAGCAGGTGATGGGTATTATGAAAGTTTTCATTCAGCTTGTCGAATAAAGTATAATCAATATAAGGCTGGAAGCTGGTGATGGGGCCCCATTCAACAGGAACGGTATAGGCGATACCAAATACGTACATATTTGTGTTTGCCGCTACACCGCCGGTATAGCCATCGCCACTCCAATATTCATATCCGTAGGCACCCATCTGTATGACGTCCAAATCCTGCCCGTTGTCGGCTTTCGCCCTGAAATCGTAATTGATGAACTCGGCCATCAGGTTAAAGTTGCCGTAGTTGGCAAGCACATGGCCGGCAAAGGCAGTTCCGGTTTCTGCATCATCGAGTTCTGAATTGTAAATGCCGCCTACCTGTGCTGAAAGGCCGACTTCTATGTTATCGTTCACATGGTAAGCCAACCGCGCGTTTAACTGGTCGAGTTCGCGTAAACTGGCCGTCGTCATAACCGTTTCGCCATTATTGTCAACATAGGCCCCTTCACCCGGAACAATGTCGTAAGAATAACGGCCCGAACCCGCGTTGCCAAAAGTTACACTGCCGCCAAACCCGGGCCCCTCGGGTTCTGCCTGCCGGAAATAAGCCAGTGCAAGTTCCAGGTTTTCAGCAGGTTTAATTTCAAAATTAATGCCCATGTCGTAATCGTCTTCCAGGCCCACATAGTATGGCCCGTTGAACCACCATGAATGGGATGCATAAGGTGTTATGCCAAATGGCACCTGCGAAACGCCCAGTTTCATATAAACCTTTTCGGAGAATGCATAGCCCAAATATCCGTGGTGGATAAAATGGGACCCGAAGGTGGGGTAAAAGCGGTATTCAAAACTGAGGTCAACCCCTGACATGGATCCGTCAACGTTTATCCGCCAGGTATCCCAGGTCATCTGGGGGTTCAGGTTACCGGGCCCACTTTCGTAATTGGTTGAAAGAAAGTTGTAACGCAGGGCGCCGCCAAATTTGAACCCGTCTTCTTTTTTTTTTTCTTCTTGTGCAATGGCTGTTAAACCTGCCATAAGCATGGCAAACAGTAGAGTTGTTTTTTTCAAAATCATGTGTAATTTAATTGAGTGTACTATTAGTTGCAATACCTTTTTATGACGTTATATGCTCCCTCGATTCCCAGTTCGCCGGCCCGGCTCAGGTCGATGGCGCCCCCTTCAATGTCGTCGAGGAAAATTTTGGTCAGGCCGCGGTTGAAATAGGCTTCGGCAAACTCCGGTTCCAGTTCAATGGCTTTGTTCAGGTCTTCAATGGCACTTTTATATTCCCGCAGTCGCAGTTTAATATAAGCGCGGTTGTAGTAGCCAAAAAAGAACCGGGGTTGCAGGTATAGCAAGGTTTGATAGTCATCCATAATTTTTTGGTACTCCGGCAGGTTCTCCAAATCGGCCGGTGAATTGCCGGAATTAATTTCACCGGCAGACACGGTTACTTCTTCCGCTTCACTTTCAAGTAATTCAATTTGTGCCAGTATGTTATACCGCGCATTTCCTCTGGTGAAATAGGCAATAGCTTGCTCATCGTCTAATTGTATGGCGCGGTTGAGGTCTTCAATGGCGGCGTTATAGTTACCTGTGAGGCTATGAAAAATACCGCGGTTTAGCAGATTGTGACTGCTTTCGTCAATTTTTAACCGCTCGTTGAAATACAGCACAAAATTTTCAAATATCTCCTCGTATTGTTCCACCGGTTTGTTGGTGATGGCGAGAAACGGATTGTAATTATTTTTTTCGTTCAGCGCGTCAATGGCGAGGTTATAGTACTGAAACCTATCGTAGTCCACTGCATTTTTTTCGAACGCTGAAACGATAAAAATGGGCTGGAGGTCGATTTCGATGTTCCGGTTCTGAACGAGCCCGTCATCCGCCTCCTCTTCCTCTTTGGGTAAATCGCGGGTGTCTTCCACAACAAGGTTTACGGCACGACGGCGTTTGCGCTGGTTTGCTGTCTCATCCTCTTCGTCCTCCCCATCTTCTTCGTTCTCAGCGTCATCCTGGCCGGACCCGGAGCTGTTTTGCTGCGAGGTGTTTTGTGAGCCTGTACTTTGTTGTGAGCTGCCCTGGCCTGAAGAAGAACTTTGTTGCGACTGGTTTTGAGCCAGTTGTTCGGCATCGAGCCGGCGGCTTTCCAGGTCGAATTGCGGGTTCAGCTGGGCGGCAATCCGGTAGTCTGATTCATAACCGGGCCGCTCAAGGATTTCCCTCGCCATAGCACGGTTAAAGTAGGCGCTGGCCATTTCGGGGTTCAGTTTTATGGCCTGGTCGTAGTCCATAATAGCGGCTTCGTAATCTTCCAGTTTATGCTTTACAATTCCCCGGTTGTTATATGCAAGTGCATTATCCGAATCAAGCCGGATGCACTGGTCGTAATCGCGCAGTGCCGAGGCATAATCGTCCATTTCGAAACGGGCGAGCCCGCGGTTGAGGTAGGCGCCGGCAAAATGCGGGCGAATAATAATTACCTGGTTCAAATCGCGTATGGCATCTTCTACGTTTCCCTGTACAATTTTTGCATTGCTCCGGTTCATGAGGGCGTTGGTCGATTTGGGATTAATTTCCAGCGCACGGTTGTAATCTTCAATGGCTTCTTCCACTTCTCTTTTTGCCAGTTTGGCAATGCCCCGGTTATTGTATATCGCTTCATTTTCCGGGTCGAATTCCAACCCTCTGTCGTAATCTTCAATGGCTTTATCGTATTGTTCCAGGTTGTGATACGCCATGCCCCGGTTCATATATGCCTGCGGGTAGTAGGGTTTAATTTCGATGGCCTTGTTGTAGTCCTGGATGGCCCCGCGAAAATCTTCCAGCTGATGTTTTGCAACACCCCGGTAAAAATAAGTTTCGGGCAAATAGGGCCTGAACTTGATGACAATGTTGAAATGTTCGATTGCGCCGGTGTAGTTGCCAATCGAGATGCGGGTGCGACCAACCCTTAGGTAATGGTTGATGTTCAACTGCGCTTCGGCAATAATAACCGACGAGATCAATAAAAACAGTATGAGCGAGTATTTCTTCATTATTTCCACTAAATCAACAAAAATAATATTTATAAAAAACTTGCGGA
>CAYRBS010000060.1:0-11490 GCA_964422335.1 uncultured Mariniphaga sp.
AATTATCTTCATCTGTACGAAAAGATTCTGAATGGCAGCACGGTAAACGAAACCGTGCCGCGCTATATACCCGAACGAAATATTATCCCGCCTTTCGGAAAACACACAGATTGATTGCTACAACGGGATATTTCCATGTTTTTTTGGCGGATTCGATTGCCTTTTGTTGTGAGTCATCTCCAGCGCCCCAATAACTTTCTTCCGGGTATCTTTCGGGTGGATAATTTCATCGATATAACCCAGTGATGCTGCCTTGTAGGGATTGGCGAATTTTTCGCGGTAATCGGCTACGGCTTGTACCCTCTCTTCGTCGTTGTATTTGTTTCTGTAAAGGATATTGATTGCGCCCTCGGGTCCCATTACGGCAATTTCGGCGGTAGGGAAGGCAAAGTTCACATCGGCACCAATGTGTTTGCTCGACATTACGTCGTATGCACCACCGTATGCTTTACGGGTTATTACCGTAATTTTGGGAACGGTGGCTTCCGAAAAGGCGTAAAGCAATTTTGCACCGTGTTTTATAATTCCGCCGAATTCCTGTGAAGTGCCTGGCAAAAAGCCTGGAACATCAACGAACGTAACAATGGGAATATTAAAGGCATCGCAGAAGCGCACAAACCGGGCTGCTTTGGTTGATGAGTTGATGTCGAGCACTCCGGCCAGGTGTGCGGGCTGGTTGGCTACAATACCTACCGGCTGGCCTGCAAATCGGGCAAACCCGGTAATAATATTTTGCGCATATTGTGGCTGCACTTCCAGGAAATGTTTGTTATCGATAACACTCTGGATAATTTCGTGCATGTCGTACGGTTTGTTTGGATCTGCCGGAACCAGGTCCTGCAGTTTCTCCTCCATCCGGTCCGATGGATCGATGGTCGATTTTACAGGCGGATCTTCCATGTTATTGGGGGGCAAAAAGCTGATTAACTCCCGAATCATCATCAGGGTTTGCTCTTCGTCGGAACCGGTAAAATGGGCCACACCGCTTTTTGTGCTGTGGGTGTGGGCTCCTCCCAGTTCTTCCTTGGAAACATCTTCGTGGGTAACAGTTTTTATTACGTCGGGGCCCGTTACAAACATGTGGCTTTTTTCACTCACCATAAAAATAAAATCGGTGAGGGCAGGGGAGTAAACTGCTCCGCCCGCGCAGGGGCCCAGAATTGCAGACACCTGGGGTATGACACCCGAAGCGATCACGTTGTTGTGAAAAATATCGGCATAACCCGCCAGGCTTTCAACCCCTTCCTGGATACGGGCGCCGCCCGAATCGTTTAACCCAATAATGGGAGCGCCCATTTTCAGCGCCAGGTTTTGAACTTTTACAATTTTATCGGCATTTGCCCTGCTAAGCGAACCGCCAAAAACTGTGAAATCCTGGGCAAAAACATAAACCAGCCGCCCGCTTATTTTTCCGTATCCGGCAACTACACCGTCGCCCAGTATCTTTTTCTCCTGCATCCCGAAATCATAATTCCGGTGGGTAACCAGTTTGTCTATTTCGTTGAATGTACCCGGGTCAAGCAGTTGCAAAACCCGTTCCCGTGCCGTTTTCTTTCCGGCAAGATGCTGTTTTTCAATGCGTTCTTTTCCTCCGCCCAACTCCGATTTGAGGTTAAACTCTTCAAGTTGGCCATATTTGTCTTGTAAATCCATAAATAGTTTGAATTATTCGAGTTCAATAAGTATCTGATTTCCTTCGATGGTGTCCCCTTCGGCCACACTGATTTTTTTCACTACACCATCCATGGGGGCTTTGTATTCGCTTTCCATTTTCATGGCCGCTATAACTATGGCTGTTTCACCCTTTTGGATGTCCTGGCCTTCATTCACCAGTATTTTTACCACTTTCCCCGGCATGGGCGACGAAATATTTTTTTCGCTTGAACCAACACCGTTTGATCCGCGGTTAATAAGGTACCGTGCCTCGGCATCGATTACTTCAACGTCGTATGTATTGTAAAGGGTGTGTGCTGAATATTTTTTTGGCTGGGTGTGTGGTACAAGTTCAATATTGAAAGAGCGGCTGCCATCGAGAATGGAAAACGTGCCATCTGCAGTGTGAAGCAAATCTACTTTGTACATTTTGCCATCCACTTCCACTTCCAGCAGGTTTCCGTTTTGATGGAGGAGGTTAACGCTGGCAACCCGGTCGTTTATTTTAATTTCCAATGCCATAATTTTTTCAGAAATGATTAATATAAGGTGTTTTTTTCCACCGGTTTTGTGCCGGCGCAAATTCTTTTTGATCTTCCACCCTGCTAACCCTGTCGAGGTAATCAACGAAGGCAGAAATGATCACCATATCTTCGCAGTCTTCGGCAACTTCATTTTTCATAAGCTGCTCCTGGTTTTTTTCAATAAAATGGGTGTCGTATTTTCCCTCAATAAAATCGGAGGTGTTCATGATACGTTCCATGTATTTTATAGACGTTTTCACTCCCGTGATCTTATATTCATAGAGTGCCCGGCGCATCCGGCGGATGGCTTCATCCCTTGTTTTTCCCCAAACGATAAGTTTTGAGATCATGGGATCGTAATAGATGGGTATCTCGTACCCTTCGTAAACATAGCCATCGGTGCGTACCCCCAGTCCGAGCGGTTCCGATATTTTGTAAATTTTCCCCGGGCTGGGCATGAAATTATTGTCGGGATCTTCTGCATAAATCCTGCATTCAATCGAATGGCCACTTTGTTCCAGGTCATCCTGAGTGATTTCCAATTCCTGTCCTTCGGCAATTTTAATTTGTTGTTTTACCAGGTCAACACCGGTTACCCTTTCGGTAATGGGGTGCTCTACCTGGAGCCGGGTGTTCATTTCAAGGAAATAATAATTCAGGTCTTCGTCCACCAGGAATTCAATGGTGCCGGCTCCTGTGTATTTTACGGCTTTGGCTGCTTCTACCGAAGCCCTTCCCATCTCTTCCCTCAGCTCGGGTGTCATCAGGGGCGATGGGGTTTCTTCTATCATTTTTTGGTGGCGCCGCTGCACCGAACATTCCCGCTCAAAAAGATGAATGGCATTTCCCTGCCGGTCGGCCAGAATCTGAAATTCGATGTGATGGGGCGATGTAATGTATTTTTCAATGTACACTGAATCGTCCCCAAATGCAGTTTTGGCTTCCGAGCGTGCTGCCCTGGTTGCCGATACTATTTCATCTTCATTATAAACAAGGCGCATTCCTTTTCCGCCACCACCGGCAGATGCCTTGATCATTACCGGTAAACCTATTTCTTTTATGGCCGAAAGTGCTTCTTCTTCAGTATTTACACTGCCTTTGGTACCGGGAACCACCGGGACGCCGGCTGCAGTCAGGGCTTCGCGGGCTTTAATCTTATCACCCATTTGCTCAATTACTTCGGGCGAGGGGCCAATAAAAATGATTCCTTCTTCCCGGCATCTCCGCGCAAACCGGGCATTTTCTGAAAGAAAACCATATCCCGGGTGGATAGCGTCAGCCTTGCTTTTTTTGGCTAACTCAATAATTTTTTCAATGTTCAAATAGCTTTCGCTTGAAGGGGCCTCTCCGGCGTAATATGCTTCATGCGCATATCTTACATGTTGCGAGGTACGGTCGGCTTCTGAATAAACCGCAACGGTGTTAATATCCATTTCCCTGCACGTTCGCATAATGCGGATGGCTATTTCCCCTCGATTGGCTATCAGGACTTTTTTAATTTGCTTCATTGCTGTCGTTTAATTGCAATAAAAATTTACTTTGTCGAATACAGTAATAATTAACTAAGGTAAGAACAAATTGTTTAATACCATTTTAACTCGTTTTTTTTCGGCGCTGAAATTACAGGTTGGATCGAGAAATGCAAATCCTATAGTGTTAATAAATGTAAATTACGGGAGTACTGCTTTTTATTTAATATTCATTTTTGAACATCTAAAATTTAGAGTCTAATGTTGCAAGAAAAACTGTTTTAAAATTTTTTTGTTTAACAAAACACACTATTTTTAACGTTTATTAATCAAACCTGAATGAAACGCAAATTTTTCTTTCTGATATTTTTTATCATTTTTAGTCTCCGGGCAATCGCACAGGAATACACCTACACGCTTTCCGATGATTCGCTGGTAAATTACCATGCCAGTTTGAAAAAAGAATATCATGCTACCCGGTTAAAAGATCCTCCTAAAATTGACGGGATACTTGACGACGACTGCTGGCAAAAAACGGGCGACTGGCAGGGAAATTTTATTCAACAGCAACCCAACCAGGGCAAATCCCCGTCGCAGGAAACGGAAATAAAAATTTTGTACGACGATACCTATTTATATATAGGCATGATTTGTTACGATGATAATCCCGATAAGATCAGGAATATACTCGGGCGCCGCGATGAGTTGAACGGGGACATGGCAGGTATCGCCATCGATTCCTATTTTGACCGGCAAACGGCTTTTGAATTTAATGTAACGGCAGCCGGCCAAAAAGTAGATTTGATGCACCTGGGGGATTATGGCTGGGATTTTAACTGGGATGCAGTTTGGGATGGCAAAGCCTCGGTGGGCGACTCCGCCTGGTACGCCGAATTGCGGGTCCCCTTCAGCCAGCTTAGGTATGCAAATAAAAAGGAACATGTATGGGGTATGCATGTATGGCGCTGGATTGATCGGTTAAAGGAAGAAGATCAGTGGAAACTGATACCCGTTGATGCGCCGGCAATGGTATATATTTTTGGCGAACTACACGGTATAAAAGATATTCCTTATAAACGGAATTTTGAGTTGCTTCCCTATGCAAAAACAAAATTTGTGACAGATGCCCGCAAAAATCCCCGGAGTGGATTTGGATTAGACGGGAAGATTGGCGTTACTTCCGATTTTACACTCGATTATACCGTTAATCCTGATTTCGGACAGGTGGAAGCGGATCCGGCAGTGCTGAACCTTACTTCCTACGAGGTTTTTTACAACGAAAAAAGGCCGTTTTTTCTGGAAGGAAACAGCATTCTGGAATACGACTCAGGCGGCGATTTGCTTTTTTACTCCCGCCGCATTGGAACAGCTCCCGGTTATGTGCCGGCCACATCGGGCAATGAAACCCTTTCGGTTCCTGATGAGACTTCCATACTGAATGCATTAAAGCTAACCGGGAAAAACAGCTCGGGTTTTTCGCTGGGAGTGATTAACAGTATGACTGCCCGCGAAAACGCTTCCATTTATTCCAACGGTACAACGCTGAGGGAAGAAGCGGTTGAACCTTTCACCAATTATTTTATCGGGCGGTTGAAGCAGGATTTTAATGAAGGCAGTACAGTGCTGGGAGGGATGGTTACTTCTACCATCAGGAACATAAAAGATGAGCACCTGGAATATTTACCCGATAATTCAATGGTTGGCGGAATCGACTTTCAGCATAACTGGTTGAACCGGAAATATTTTGTTGATTTTAAGGGGTTTATGTCAAGTGTGAGCGGAAGCAAAACGGCCATTTCTTCTTTGCAGCGCAATCCGCGGCACTATTTTCAGCGTCCCGATGCCCCGCACCTCGATTTTGATGAAAACCAAACCCGCATGCAGGGATGGGGTGGGGAATTCAGCGGAGGGAAACGCAGTGGAAAGTTCAGGCTGATGGGAGCGCTGGAATGGCGATCGCCCGAAGTTGAACTGAACGATTTGGGTTATTTGCGCCAGGCCGATTATATCAATCAGGAAGTGAATATGGTATATTGGGTAAATAAACCCAAAGGAATTCTTCATAATTACTATTTTGACATTGAACAGGAACATCACTGGAGCTACGGCGGAGAAAATTTGGGGGATGAGGTGCAGGCGCATGCACGGTTCCAGTTTAAAAATTTGTGGAAACTCGATTTGGTGGGCGAACGTACGTTCTATGAAATTGATACACGAAAACTGTGGGGAGGACCTTCGCTCCGGATTGACGGAAATACAGGTGCCGAAGTTTTTTTGCAAACCAATTCAAGTAAAAATCTTTTCCTGGGCGCCGGAACAGAAATAATGCGCAACGACGATAAAATTACCCGTGCCAATGAATATACTTTTTATGTGCAGTGGCAGCTGGGTACCCGCTTTACTTTGTCGTCGATGAATAATTTTTACGATGAAACCGATAATAACCAGTTTGTAAGGAGTAAACTGACGGATGGCCGCCGCGAATACATGGTTGGAAAGATAGACCGTAAAACAATTTCATCCACCATCCGGGCCGAATTTTTTGTCACCCCTGAGCTGTCGTTCCAGTATTACGGAAACCCCTATGCCTCGGTGGGCAAATACCAGGATTTTCGAAAAGTGGCCGATTCGAAATCGACCGATATTAACCAGCGTTTCGTGCAAATGGATAGAACTACTGAAAACGGAACGCAAGTGGTAAGGGATGAAAACGGGGAACTCTTCCTCAATCTTTCTGAAAATACTCCCGATTTTAATTTTCAGGAATTCCGCTCCAATTTTGTAGCCCGCTGGGAATACAAAACCGGCTCTACCCTGTATTTCGTTTGGACCAATACACGGTCGCGCGACGAAAGTTATTACGAACCTTCTGTATTGCAGAGTTTCAGAGGTATTTCAAATGTGAAGGCACAAAATGCATTTATGCTGAAAGTGAGTTTTTGGTTTTCAATTTAATCCAAAAATGTAACTTTGGCCGTGAATCTGGCGCATTACATACCATTTTACAGACGAATTCTCCGGCTTGCTATTCCGGTTGTCCTTTCGCAAATCGGGCAAATGACCGTTATGCTGGTTGACAACATGATGGTGGGCCATGTAGGGACCACCGAACTTGCCGCATCGGCTTTTGCCAACAATGTTTTTATAATCGGCATGTTTTTCGGGATGGGAATTACCTATGGGTTGACTCCCCTGGTTGGCAAGGCATACGGAAATAACCGGCCCGGAATGGTTGTGATGTGGTTGAAAAACGGAATTTTCACCCATTCGGTTGTAACGGTGCTCCTTACCATTCTCATGTTTGCCGTGTATTTCCTGATGCCCTGGATGGGGCAACCCGACAACGTACTGAAAATGGCTCAAAACTATTACCTGTTGTTGTGCGCTTCCTACCTTCCTTTTATTCTGTTTTTTTCGGTAAAACAATTTTTTGAAGGAATTGGCAATACTAAAATTGCCATGCAAATTACCCTCACTTCCAATGTGATAAATATCGTTTTGAATTATGTGTTGATTTTTGGCAAGATGGGTTTTCCGGAAATGGGCCTCATGGGGGCGGGGATTGGCACCCTTGTTTCGCGCCTTATAATGCCGCCGATGTACCTGGTTTATATTTTACGGATTCCGCAATTCCGCAAGTATTTTCGACTTGCTTATGCTCAGCCTCTCAGCAGAAAACGAATCATTTCGGTGTTGAGAATTGGAATTCCCGTTGGCTTTCAGATAATTGTGGAGGTGCTCACTTTTAGCATAGGGGCAGTAATGATGGGCTGGCTGGGCGAAACGCCGCTTGCAGCGCATCAGGTGGCCATTGGAATGGCCAATTTCACCTACATGATATCACTTGGCATTTCGCAGGCAACAACCATTAGGGTGAGCCACCAGATGGGGCAGGGAAATTTGAAATCGGTGCGGATGGCTGCATTTGCTTCAACCCACCTGGTGTTATTGTTTATGTCGGTTATGGGATTCTTGTTTATTGTTGCCAAACAATACCTGCCGTTGTTTTTTACAACCGATCCCGAAGTAGTTGAAATTGCCTCGCGGTTATTGGTAGTTGCAGCCATTTTCCAAATTTTCGACGGTTTACAGGTTATTATGCTAAGCACCCTGCGTGGCATGGCCGATGTGAAAGTGCCTATGATTATTGCATTTGTGGCCTATTTATGTGTAGGGGTGCCAACAAGTTATATTCTCGCTTTTCCATTGGGGGCAGGGCCACCGGGAATATGGTATGGATTCCTTGTAGGACTTGGGGTAGCGGGCATTCTTTTTTATTTCCGTTTCAGGTTAGACCTGACAAAAAGAGCATAAAAAAACGGGTTATCATTGGTGGCGATAACCCGATTGTTCATAGTTTAGTTTAGTTAGACCTGGAAAACTATTGGTTTAACAGAGAAAAGGAAGTGTTCCAAATAACATTGTGTTTACATTAAATTAAAACAACGCTAATATAAAACAAAATTGGGTACATTGTCAAATATTCTTAAAAAAATATTAATAATTGTTAATTATTGTTGCTCCAAACTCTGTAACTTACTCTCTTTTAAAAGAGATGAAAAATGCAAGATGTTATAAAAAATATCAATTTTATTTCGAATATCGTTGCGGGAAGTTCAAAAAACAGGAGTGGCTACAAAGTTGTTAAAAAAATTAAAAAGTTTTTTCGTATCTTATGCGAAATCATCCAGGATAAATCCAATAAATTGTTGAACGATAGTTGGGGTTATAACCAAAAAATAAAATGCCTTTAAAAAATTGAAAATTTGATATAATGCAAAAAGTTGTGCTTTCCGGAATCCGTCAGATGGAGTTGATACAAGCAGATGAACCTTTTTTACAGGAGGCTGATCAGGTAAAAATCAAGCTCTCCAGTATTGGGGTTTGTGGTTCCGACATCCATTATTATTCTGAAGGAAAAATAGGGACCCAGGTTGTTGAATACCCTTTTGCTGTTGGCCATGAATGCTCCGGGGTTGTTGTTGAAACCGGCAAAAATGTGCGGAATGTGAAGGTGGGCGATCTGGTGGTAGTCGATCCTGCGGTACATTGTGGTAAATGCGACCAATGTCTTTCGGGCAGGCCACATACTTGTCGTAATAACCGGTTTCTGGGATGCCCCGGACAGTTGGAAGGCTGCCTTTCTGATTTCATTGTCATGCCATCGTTTACATGTTTCCCCGTTACCGGAAAATTGAACCCGGTGCAGGCCGCCTTAATAGAACCTTTTTCCATTGGTGTATATGCAGTGAAGCTTGCCGGGGTGGAGAAACCTGATGTGTCGGCAGCCATTTTGGGTGCCGGCCCCATTGGCCTGAGTATTTTCCTGAAATTACAGGCTGATGGAATAACCAATGTTGGTATGGTTGAGCCGCTTGAATACCGGTTGAAAAAAGCGGGTGAAATGGGTGCAAGGTATTTGATTAATCCTGAAAGCGATGATGTTGAGTCAGTTGTACAGCAACACGAAGCATTATTACTCGACGTTGTTTTTGAAGCCAGCGGTGAGCAGGAGGCCGTTGATAATGCAGTGAAAATACTGAAACCGGGCGGAAAACTCGTGCTGGTTGGAATTCCGCCATCGGCCCAATATTCATTCGACATGGATCTGATGCGGCGCAAGGAGTTGACTGTTATCAATGTACGCCGCCAGAATCATTGTGTGGAGGAAGCCATCGATTTAGTAGTGAGCGGCAAAGCCGATGTGGAAAAAATGGTTACCCACCACTTTTCCCTCGAAGATACAGGTGTTGCATTTGATTTAGTTGAAGGATATAAAGACGGTGCAATAAAAGCGATGATTGATTTGTAAGCTGGAATATCCCTGATAATATGTTTTCATTTAGAACATGCGAAAATTCCATTTGAGAAGGAACAGGTACAAAAATTGTAGTATTTTTCGCTGATTTTTAAAAACAGTTAAAAAGCCATGAGACTCAGTTCGAGAATGCAATTTCTTTTAAAAAACGGGCTAAAAGGATTAGCCTGGCTGGCAATACTGCTGGTTGCCTATTTCTTTTTTGAAAAAATTGTGATTTCGAAAGACCCCGATATGTGGGTGGAACGTTTTTATGCCCGGCCCTTAATCATTTACCTGATTTATATTGCTTCGGAGTTCTTTTTTGGCATCATACCGCCCGAGCTTTTTATGATTTGGGCGGTTAACAAAGCAAACATTGCCAATTATTTTTTTAACCTCGCTTTTTTTGGCATCGTGTCTTATGCCTTGGGATACCTCACTTTTCTCATCGGACGGTTTATGTTTAAGCGGGTTACCTTCCGGTATGTGAGGATTAAGTTTTTGAAACAGTCGTGGCCACAGTTACGTAAATACGGTTTGTTTATAATTATTGTTGCCGCGCTGACCCCGCTGCCGTGGTCGGCAATATGCCTGTTGGTTGGTTCTGCCGGTTATCCAACTCCCCGTTTTCTGCGTTATGCCCTTTTTCGTCTGCTCCGGTTTGCCGTTTACGGGTACATTATTTTTCAGACCCACCAGCTTTAAGGATGCTTTTTTTTATAAATCATTGAAAATTAATTATATACAAATAATTTCAATGAAATGCAATAAAACAATAAAAATTTAAAACTATGAAAAAGATTGGTTTTCTTTTAATGGCCTTTTTTATGGCCGGTCAGGTTTATTCACAGTCGGGGTTTAACGGGCTCGACATGAACATGGGCAACCTTTACCGGATGTCTGACGCTAAAACACGCTCTATCAGTCCCGAAAATTTTACCGGTGAAAAGGGAAAAGGTGGAATGGCCAGTCCCGAGGACGGTGACAAAATTAATGTAGCCAATGCAGCACATGCGGCCCGCGATTTGGGGCAGGGATGGAAAGTGAATCCTTTTATCCGGATAAAACCGGGCGAAACCTTTACACTTGCTGAAATTGATGGTTCAGGGGCGATCCAGCATATATGGATGACTCCGACCGGAAACTGGCGTTTCTCTATCATTCGTATTTATTGGGACGATGAAGAAACCCCATCGGTAGAAGTCCCGGTGGGCGATTTTTTTGCCATGGGGTGGGGAGAATATGCTCCGCTCAGTTCCCAGGCAATTTGTGTAAACCCGGGAAGCGCTTTTAACTGTTACTGGCCCATGCCCTTCCGTAAAAAATGTAAAATCACCATGGAGAATATCAACGATCAGGATGAGATGCGGCTTTATTACCAGATAGATTACACATTGACAGATGTTCCGGACGATGCCGCCTATTTCCATGCCCAGTTTAACAGGACCAATCCCAATGAGACTTCCGATTATACAGTTGTGGATAACATTACCGGCAAAGGACATTTTGTTGGCCTTTATATGGCCTGGGGTGTAAATAATAAAGGCTGGTGGGGGGAAGGAGAAATCAAATTCTTTATGGATGGCGATGGCAAATTCCCCACTATTTGCGGAACAGGTACCGAAGATTATTTCTGTGGTTCTTATAATTTCGACAGAGACGGGCAATACCAGGAATATAACACTCCGTACGCTGGCTTGCACCAGGTTATCCGGCCCGATGGTGCGTACAACTCTCAGCAGCGGTTTGGTCTTTACCGCTGGCACATAGTGGATCCCATTCGGTTTGAAAAAGACCTGAAGGTGACCATCCAGGATTTGGGCTGGAGGCACGGTGGAAGGTACCTGCCCCAGAAATCGGATATCTCATCGGTGGCGTTCTGGTACCAGGCCGAGCCGCATGCCGAATTCCCAAAATTGCCCGAATGGGAAGAACTGGAGGTAAATTAACAGAACCGGACCGGTTTAATTCCTGAGTCAAATAAATTATTTCAAACCCAAAAAGTGACAGGCTATATGGAAAAACAACCAATTATACCCAAAGG
>CAYRBS010000061.1:0-11461 GCA_964422335.1 uncultured Mariniphaga sp.
AAACAAAAAAACAGGTTCATCCACAAAAAAACTTCTGGTTTTTTACTCAATTTAAATGGAATATTGACTTTATGAATATTATTTACGTTCTATATTCTATCTTTGAAGTTAATATTCTTAATGTCGGTTAAAATTAATCCAAAAAACAATGAAGCTACTAAAATCGATTGCTTTGCTTGCCGCGCTTTCTGTTTTTAATGGATATACATCATTTTTAGCGGCGCAGCCCGAAAATCTTTCAGAACATGTTAATCCGTTTCTTGGTACGGATTTTTTCGGCCATACGTTTCCTGGAGCGTCCCTTCCCTTTTCCATGATACATGTAAGCCCCGACACCGGAACAAAAGGATGGACACACAGTGCCGGCTACATCTGGTCGGCGAAATCCATAATGGGATTCAGTCATACCCACTGGAGCGGTGTGGGAATGGTAGATGGCGGCGATATCCTGCTGATGCCGGTGGTTGGCAACCAGCTGCAAATTACACCGGGAACCGACGAAAACCCGGATGAAGGTTACCGTTCAAGATTCGACCATTCACGCGAATCGGCTTCTCCCGGATATTATTCCGTTTACCTGAAAGATTACGAAATTAACGCAGAACAGACCACCACCCCGCGGGTAGCTATGCACCGTTATACTTTTCCTGAAACAGAAAACGCAAAAATCATATTGGACCTGGGCCACCAAATCGGCGAAAAAAGTGAAAACGATTGGGCTGAAATTCGAATTATCGACAACCAGCGCATTGAGGGAGAAAAAACCGACGGCCCCGGGAAAATCTACTTTCTGGCAGAGTTCAGCAAACCATTTCATTACTATGGAACATTTGATGCGGAATATGCAACCCCCGAGTCAGGGGCAGGTGCTTTCCCTTATAAAAGTGCAGAAGCCGGCAGCAACATAGGCGCATTTATAACATATAATACTTCTGAAAAAGAACAGGTTTTGGTGAAAGTGGCCATCTCCTACACCGGAATAGAAGGAGCGCGGAAAAACATGGAAGCCGAACTGCCCCACTGGGATTTTGACCGGGTAAAAAATGAAGCCCGTGATCGTTGGAACAAAGAACTTTCAAAAATAAAAATTGACGGGGCAACCGAAGACCAAAAAGAAATCTTTTACACTGCGCTTTACCGTTCGCTTTTGGCACAATACATTTCACAGGATGCGGACGGGAAATATTTTGGCGCCGACGGAAAAATCCATACGGCCAACGATTATAATTTTTATGGCTCTTTTTCATGCTGGGACACCTACCGGTCGCAACATCCGCTGCTAACTCTTGTTGCCCCGGAACATGTGAATGATTACATCAAATCCATCATTGCAAAAACCAGGGAATACGGCTGGCTGCCCGGGCAGCATTTTCAGAATGTTTTTGGCGAAGGAATGGTGGGCGACCACCTGGTTCCCGTTGTGGTGGATGCCTACCGGAAAGGATTTCGCGATTATGATGTGGATTTTATTTATGAAGCCATGCGGACCAAAGCGTTGGAATTTCCGAAACCACCTGTTCCGGTGGAGGCAGCACGATCGGGATTAAAATACACCAACGAACTGGGCTACATTCCTGCCGACAAGGTAACCGAATCGGTTCCAAAAACACTGGAATTCGCATACGACGATTGGTGCATTGCCCAAATGGCAAAGGAGCTTGGTAAAGAAGAAGATTACAACTTATTTATGAAAAGGGCCGGAAATTATACCAACGTATGGGATACGCAAACAAACTTTATGCGCCCCCGGAATGCAGACGGTTCCTGGTTAGAAGCGCTCAACGGGCGTGAACAGGAGATTGTAAAAGAAGGAAACCATTCCTACTACAAATATTTCGACCCACTCCTGGTGGGCAGGCGCCCCAACCGCCATTATACCGAATCCAACGCCTGGCAATATATCTGGTCGGTACAGCATGACATTCCCGGGTTGATAAACCTGTTTGGCAGTGAAGAAAAATTCACAAAAAAGCTGGATACCTTTTTTGAAATGAGCCCTTTAATTTCGCCACCCAAATATGTGGGTGTGGTGGGCACCATCGGGCAGTATGTGCACGGCAACCAGCCGTCGCACCACGTGGCGTACCTGTACAATTATGCAGGCCAGCCGTGGAAAACGCAATACCGGGCACGGCAGGTAACGGAACAACTTTACAGGCCGGGCGCGGGCGGGCTTTGCGGCAACGAAGACATGGGTTCGCTGTCATCGTGGTATGTGCTGAGCGCCATGGGATTTTATCCTGTAACTCCCGGCAATCCTGTTTATGAAATTGGCAGCCCGCTGTTCGGGAAAATAAAACTTGAAACCGAAAATGGCTCGACCTTCACGGTTATCGCTCAAAATAATTCACCGGAAAATAAATACATTCAGGAAGCCACACTCAACGGAGCACCGCTCAACAGAACCTGGATTTCGCACGAAGAGATTGTAACCGGCGGTGTGCTGGAATTTGAAATGGGGCCCAAACCCAATAAAAAATGGGGTACTCCCCGTCCAACTAAACCTGCTGATTTTCAAAAACAATAACCTCGCTCCATTTGTAAATCAAAAACTTTTATCTATTTTTGCGCCGTTAATTTTAAGCCGTTTCTATTGAAAGCGATGTTGCGGCTTAAACATTGTATAATTTAAAGTTCTTAAAAATGTATTTAACACCAGAAAAAAAACAAGAGTTTTTTGCCAAGTATGGCAAAAACGAACAAGACACCGGGAGTGCCGAGGGCCAGATTGCTTTGTTTACACACAGGGTTAACCACCTGACAGACCACCTGAAAAGAAACAAAAAAGACAACAACACCCGCCGTGCACTCATTAGTCTGGTCGGAAAACGGCGCAGACTTCTCGATTACCTGAAAAGTAAAGACATTGAACGCTACCGTGCAATTATTGAAAAATTGAAACTGCGTAAGTAAAAAAATAGAAAGGGAAGGTAATGCAACGTATTGCCTTCCTTTTTTTGTATATTGCAAAACCTCACCACCCATTGTAAATTTGTTAATTTTTTATTTGAATTATTAGAGATTATGGTAAACACAACAATTAAAACAATCGAACTTGCCGACGGCAGGACGATTACCATAGAAACCGGCAAACTGGCAAAACAAGCCGATGGATCGGTGGTGGTACGAATGGGTGAAACCATGGTGCTGGGAACAGTCGTTTCAGCAAAAGAAGCCAGAGAAGATGTTGATTTTATGCCTTTGACGGTTGATTACCGCGAAAAATTTTCCGCTGCCGGGCGTTTCCCGGGCGGCTTTTTAAAACGGGAAGGACGTCCCTCCGACGACGAAATACTGGCAGCACGCCTGGTTGACCGGGCACTGCGGCCATTATTCCCGGAAGATTACCATGCCGAAACAGCTGTAATGCTTTCGTTGATATCGGCAAGCAAAGAAGACCTGCCCGATGCACTCGTAGGGCTTGCCGCTTCGGCAGCCATTGCGGTTTCTGACGTACCTTTTGAGACGCCAATATCCGAAGTAAGGGTTGCCCGTGTAAACGGTGAGTTCATAGCCAATCCCACCTATCCCCAACTGGAGGAATCTGATATCGATATCATGGTGGGCGCTTCGTATGACAACATCATGATGGTGGAAGGTGAAATGAATGAAGTTTCCGAAGAAGAAATGCTGGAAGCCATTAAATTCGCGCACGAAGAAATAAAAAAACACTGCAAAGCACAGGAAGAAATGGCTGCCGAGCTGGGTGTTGTGAAACGTGAGTACAGCCACGAAGTCAACGATGAAGAGCTGCGCGAAAAAGTGAAAGATGCACTTTACCAGAAGTGTTATGATGTGGCAAAACAGCAAATTTCAAATAAACAGGAGCGTATGGCTGCGTTGGAAGCTGTTCGCGATGAATTTATTGAAGCTTACCTGGAAGAAAATGCCGAAAACGAAGAAGTTGATCTTGAACTTCAAGAAAAACTGATAAAAAGGTATTACCACGATGTAGAAAAAGATGCCATGCGCCGTATGATCCTGGATGATTCAATCAGGCTCGACGGAAGGGCCACCAACGAAATCCGGCCTATTTGGGGCGAAGTGGATTACCTGCCCGGTGCACACGGTTCTGCCCTGTTCACCCGCGGCGAAACCCAGTCGCTGACTTCGGTTACCCTGGGAACCAAGATGGACGAAAAAATTATAGACAACGTAACCGTACAGGGAAAAGAAAAATTTCTGCTCCACTATAATTTTCCACCCTTTTGTGTTGGCGAACCACGTACCCCACGCGGACTCAGCCGACGCGAAGTAGGCCACGGAAACCTTGCACACAGAGCGCTGAAAAAAATGATTCCGGAAGATTTTCCTTATATCATCCGCGTCGTTTCCGACATCCTCGAATCAAACGGATCATCGTCGATGGCAACTGTTTGTGCAGGCACCATGAGCATGATGGACTCGGGGATGCAAATGAAAAAACCCGTATCCGGAATTGCGATGGGACTGATTACCGACAAAGATTCAGGCAAATACGCCATCCTTTCCGATATTTTAGGCGATGAAGATCACCTGGGCGATATGGACTTTAAAGTGGCCGGAACCGAAAAAGGAATTACCGCCACCCAAATGGACATTAAAGTGGACGGGCTTTCGTATGAAGTGCTTTCGCAAGCCCTGCAACAGGCCAAAGAAGGCAGGTTGCACATCCTGAGTAAAATGCTCGAGGTAATTCCTGAACCACGTGCCGAATTCAAGCCAAATGTACCGCGCATTGAGGTGATGGAGATACCTAAAGATATGATTGGCGCCGTTATTGGCCCGGGCGGGAAAATCATCCAGGCCATCCAGGAAGAAACCGACACGGTTATTGCGATTGAAGAAGTTGAAGACATCGGGCTGGTTGAGATTTCCGGTGCAAGCGAAGATGCCGTTGAAGCAGCCAAAAAACGGATTAAAGCCATTACTGCACTGCCCGAAGTGGGGGAAATATATAAAGGTACCGTAAAATCGGTTGTTTCCTTTGGTGCATTTGTGGAAATCATTCCCGGAAAAGACGGGCTGCTGCACGTTTCAGAAATGGACTGGAACCGAGTGGAATCACCCGAAGATTTCACCAAGGAAGGCGAAGTACTGGAAGTGAAGCTGATTGGAATTGACGAAAAAACCGGCAAACTGAAACTCTCGCGGAAAGTGTTGTTGCCCAAACCTGAAGGCTATGTTGAAAGGCCTCCACGTGGCGATCGACCTCCCAGAAGGGACGGCGACCGCAGGGATCACAACAGAAGAGACAACCGGCGCGACAATGACCGCAGGGATAATCGCAGGCCTCGCCGCGACAATTAAAAAAACAAATTAAAATAAACAGGAAGAAGCCGTTCAAATACTGAGCGGCTTTTCCTTTTTATTGCTAATTTTGATACATAAAATTGTACAAAATGGAAGAATGGTCAAAACAAATAATTTCGCAACTCGACGAAAACCTGGAAGGCGTTAAACGGCGCGACATCCGCTTTTACAGGGTGGACGAACTCAAACGGAACATTGAGCGGGTAGGCAGTTTTTCGAAAAGTTGCCCTTATTGCGAAAAAGAAAAGCTGAATATTTCGGAGATAACAAAAAAAATAAATGAGGCCATCCAGGTCCCCGGCAAATCGCGCCGGGAATACGACCGGCTCATCAGCCGCCTGGCATCGCACATGCAAAAAGCCCATGGTTTTTTTTCTCCCTACTATTTTACCTATTTATTTTCGTTTTTTGGCATGGTGGCCGGGTTGCTGGCAGGATACCTTTTACTGCGGCTTTTCCCGGAATACAACCTGGCCATGCTTTCTGCCGGGTTCGTGGCAGGCCTTCTAACCGGATATACCTGGGGCAGCAAGAGAGATAATAAAATCAGGTCATTAAAAAAACTCATGTAATATTAGTTGTGCCTGTCCGTTCAAATTTTTCATCCTGAATTAAACCGCCTCACGAATTAATTGTACAAAATGCAATTTTTAGTTATTGAAGGAAATATTGGATCAGGAAAGTCAACACTGGCAAACAAACTGGCTGAAGAATACAATGCCAAACTTATACTGGAACAGTTTGCCGATAACCCGTTCCTGCCAAAATTCTACAACGACCCGGAACGTTACTCCTTCCCGCTTGAACTCTCTTTTTTGGCCGACCGCTACAATCAAATAAAAAAGGAAGTACTGAACCGCGACCTTTTCCACCCGTTGATAATTGCCGATTATTATTTTTCCAAAACATCCATCTTTGCGCAAAACACCTTAAAACAAGACGAATACAGGCTCTTTCGTCAGATTTTCGATATTGTTTCCGAATCGGTTCCCAAACCCGATTTGTATGTGTACCTCCATGCAGACACCAATAAGCTGCTGAAAAACATAAAAAAAAGAGGCAGAGATTTTGAGAAAGACATATCCGCCGAATACCTGGAAAACATTCAAAAGGGTTATTTTCATTTCTTCAGGCAAACTCACTCATTTCCAATCCTAATCATCGACATTAACCACGTCGATTTTGTAAAAAACCCGGAACATTATCAACAAATAAAAGAGGCTGTATTTAAAAACGAATATAAATTAGGTATAAATCGGCTTTTATTGTAATAAAATATTACACCGCCTCTTTTTTATAAAAAAAAGCTTGCTATTTTTGTGACCATACGGGAACGTGTAGAAATTAATTTAAAAATGCAGTATAAGATGAAAAAATCCAGATTTAAAATTGCGCTCATTGCTTTGGCCGCTGTACTCTTCTCAGGTTGTGCAGGGCTCAACAAAATGAAAAAAAATGCAGATGAAATCCAGTTCAATGTTACACCCGAAGTCCTTGAAGCCCACGCCGGGGAAGTAGATTTAACGATTGATGGCAGATTTCCTTCAAAATATTTCAACAAAAAAGCTACGTTGGTTGCCACACCGGTCATTCAGCATGCAGACGGTGAAACAGCCTATGAATCAGTAACCCTGCAGGGTGAAAAAGTAGAAGACAACAACAAAGTAATTAGTTTCAATGCCGGTGGCACATTTAGCTACAACGACAAAACTGATTATGAAGAGGCCATGAGAAAATCGGAATTGGTAGTTAACATTACCGCCTCCAAAGGTTCGAGGAGCGTTGATTTCGACCCCATTAAAATTGCTGACGGGGTGCTGGCTACCAGCGAAATGGTTGCAAACATGCCAAAAGCTATTTTAGGTGTTCGCCGCGAAGCCAACGAATCTGGTAAATACGATCCCAATATCGACCCGTTCCAACGCGTAGTTCCTGACGAGATGCTGGCTGATATCCACTACCTCATTAACCGCGCCAACCTGCGGAATGAAGAACTCACCGCTGAAGACGTAGAAGAATTTTTGAATTACACCCAAAAAGCCAATGAAGAAGACCGCATCGACCTGAAAGACGTTGAAGTTTCAGCTTATGCTTCTCCCGATGGCGAAATTGATTTCAATACCGAGCTGGCAGGAAAACGTAAAAATACCTCCTCCGACTTTCTTGCAGAAAAACTGGAAGAAGCAGGTGTTGACATCAACCTGAAAACAAGATACACACCCGAAGACTGGGAAGGTTTCAAAGAAAAAGTGGAAGAATCAAATATCCAGGACAAGGAATTAATCCTGCGGGTACTTTCCATGTACAACGACCCGGAAGTTCGCGAGCGTGAAATCCGTAACCTTTCGGAAACTTTTACCGCTTTGGCTGATGATATCCTTCCGCAACTGCGCCGGGCAAAAATGCTCACCAGTGTTGACCTGGTAGGAAAAACCGATGAAGAACTTATGTCGCTTGCCACTTCAGACCCGGCATCGTTAAACCCGGCTGAACTGCTTTATGCAGCCACTTTGTTCGAAGATTTGGATGAACAGCTTTCTGTTTACAACTCATTCATTAAAGTTTATCCGAACGACTGGCGCGGGCCAAACAATGCAGGATACATCCTGGTAAAACAAATGAAATACGATGAGGCAAAACCGATGTTCGAAAAAGCCGAAACACTGGAAAACGACGAGCCGGTTATTAAAAACAACCTCGGAGCTATTGCGCTGAAAGAAAATAACCTGGAAGATGCAGAAACATTGTTTGGTGCAGCTGCCGGTGCAGGCGACGAAGTTAACTACAACCTGGGAATTATCAGCATTAAAAAAGCCGATTACAGCCAGGCTGTTAGCTATTTCAGACAGTTCCAGGACGTTAATACGGGTCTTGCAAAAATCCTGTCCGGTGACAACAACGGCGCCCTAAGGGATCTGGAAGCGTTTGACCGCCCCGACTGTTTTATGAAAGAATACCTGAAAGCGGTTATTGGTGCACGCACTGCCAGGGAAAATCTGTTGTTCGACAGCCTGGAAGAAGCTTGCGAGATTAATCCGGAAATGAAAGAAAAAGCAAAAACCGACCTGGAGTTTGCGAAATATTTCGACGATTCAAGGTTCCAGGAAATTGTGAACTAACGTTTTTTTTGAAAACGATAACAAAGGGCAGCCGGTAAACGACTGCCCTTTGTTTTTTTATGACATTTTGCTTTTCGTATTCCACCGGAAAACTGTATTTTTTGCCATCCTTATTTTTAGTGAAAATTCAATTTTTAAACCATGGAAATCATTAATAATTACATCGAAAAAAACAAAGACCGGTTTTTGGAAGAACTATTTGGGTTGCTGCGCATCCCCTCCATTAGCTCCATCCGGGAACACAAACCCGACATGTACAGGGCTGCCGAATACTGGAAACAGCTTTTACTGGAATCGGGTGCAGACCAAGCCGGGATATTTGAGACAGAAGGCAACCCGGTTACTTATGCCGAAAAAATCATCGACCCTGAATTGCCTACCGTCCTGGTTTATTCCCACATGGACGTAATGCCGGTGGATCCCATTGAAAAATGGAAAACCGAACCATTTGAACCGGTAATTCGCGATGGAAAAATTTGGGGACGCGGAGCCAACGACGATAAAGGCCAGGGAATGATGCATGCCAAAGCGTTTGAACTGATGGTGAAAACCAATACCCTTCCGTGCAATGTAAAGTTTATGATTGAAGGCGAAGAGGAAATCGGGTCGCCCAACCTGGGCAAATGGTGCCAGACCCACAAAGAGATGCTAAAAGCCGATATCATCGTGGTTTCCGACACGGCCATGCTTGCCGACGGCGTCCCTTCCATCACAACAGGACTCCGCGGGCTGGCTTACTGGCAGGTGGAAGTTACCGGCCCCAACCGCGACCTGCACTCCGGCTTATTTGGCGGGGCCGTGGCCAACCCCGCAAACGTACTTTGCTCTATGATTGACCAGTTGGTAGATGAAAACGGAAAAATAACCATCCCCGGGTTTTACGACGATGTGCTGGAAGTATCGGCAACAGAGCGTGAACTTTTGGGCAGAGCACCGTTTAACGAAGAAGAATACAAAAAGGCCATCGGAGTGCAAGAGCTGGCAGGTGAAAAGGGATTCACCACAACCGAGCGAACCGGCATCCGCCCGTCGTTGGATGTTTGTGGCATTTGGGGAGGTTACACCGGAGAAGGCTCCAAAACCGTCCTGCCTTCCAGCGCATCAGCCAAAATATCTACCCGTTTGGTGCCCAACCAGGATCACAAAAAAATTGCGGAACTGTTTAAAAAGCATTTAAAAAACATAGCACCCAAATCGGTGCAGGTGGAAGTAACCTCGCTGCATGGCGGCCAGGGATATGTTTGCCCCATCGATCTGCCTGCTTACCAGGCAGCTGAAAAAGCCTTCACCGATGTATATGGCAAACGCCCGGTACCGGTACGCTCCGGTGGCAGTATTCCCATCATTTCTACTTTTGAAGAGGTACTGGGAATTAAATCGGTATTGATGGGTTTTGGCCTCGAATCGGACGCCATCCATTCACCCAATGAACATTTCCGGCTGGAACAGTTTTACAAAGGATTAAAAACCATTCCGCTGTTTTACAAATATTTTGCAGAATTGAAATAATCAGCAGGGTTACTGCTAAAATTTGGGACTATGTCAGTAAATAAATTCATTGGATTCATTTTTCTCGCCGCCTTATTGATTTCGTGTGAACCGGAAAAACAGCCACCCAACTTTGTTGTCATTTTGGTGGATGATTTGGGTTGGGCCGATGTAAAATGCAATTACCCCGAAACTTTTTACGATACGCCCAACATCGATAAACTGGCTGAAAACGGAGTGCGTTTCACACAGGCTTACGCCGCCAATCCCGTTTGCAGCCCCACCCGCGCAGCGCTCATGACCGGCAAACACCCCAACCGGGTGGATATTACCGACTGGATTCCCGGAAACGATCCCCAAAACCGGCCATTGCTCGGTCCACAAGACCGGGATGAACTGGCCCTGGAAGAGATTACCCTGGCGGAAAAACTGAAGGGAGCAGGATATAAAACCTTTTTTGCAGGAAAATGGCATTTGGGCGATGAAGGATTTTTCCCCGAGGATCAGGGGTTTGATATTAACCTGGGAGGACACCACAGGGGCAGCCCGCCCGGCGGATATTATTCACCTTACGAGAACCCAAAACTGGAAGATGGCCCCGAGGGGGAATACCTCACCGACCGGCTGACAAACGAAAGTATTCAGTTCATGAAAGAAAACCAGCAAAACCCTTTTCTGCTCTACCTCTCTTTTTATACGGTGCACACGCCCATTCAGGCAGCTGAAAAACACCTGGAAAAATATCAAAAGAAACGAAAAGAACTGGGAATAGACGAGGTGCCACACAAAAAGGAGGGAGATGGCTGGACAAAGCTTATCCAGGAAGATGCAGCTTACGCATCGATGGTAGCTGCCATGGACGAAAATGTGGGCCGGCTGCTGGATGCCATGAAGGAAAACAACCTGGATGAAAACACATGGGTAATTTTCACCAGCGACAACGGAGGCTTATCCACCCTTACGCGAAAAAATGCTCCTACTGCCAACGGGCCGCTCCGGGCCGGAAAAGGCTGGTGTTACGAAGGAGGAATCAGGGTGCCGTTAATAATTACCGGGCCGGATGTTGCAACCCCTGGTAGCACATCGGAACAACCGGTGGTCAGCATGGATTTTTTCCCTACCATTTTAACCTTAGCAGGAATTAGCCATGAAAAAAATGATGGAGAAAATTTGTTGCCGGTTTTAAGTGAAGATAAAAAAATTCAACGTGATGAATTATTCTGGCATTTCCCGCATTATCATGGCAGCGCCTGGAAACCAGGCTCGGCAATCCGAAAAGGGAACTGGAAACTGGTGGTTTATTACGAAGACAACCGCACCGAATTATTCAACCTGGCAGACGACCCCGGGGAAACCACTGATCTTTCGACAAAAAATACGGAAAAAGTAAACGAACTGAAAAGACTGCTCGACCAAAAACTCGCTGAAACCGGGGCTAAATTCCCGGTGAAAAATGGAAAAATGGAAAATTTATAAACGAACGGTTTCGCTGCTTATCAACTCTGCATCTTCCATAATCACATCGTAAAAATACCCTGCCCCAAAATCTTTATCCAGGGTAA
>CAYRBS010000062.1:0-11452 GCA_964422335.1 uncultured Mariniphaga sp.
TGCTCATCATTTGTGAAGATAAAATCGGAATTCGGGGTGAGTTTGAAATAAAAATATTGAAATGAATTTTTAAATCAACTGATTTTTATATTGTTGGAAACTGGTTATTGAGATTGATGGAGAGATTCATAAATATCAAAAGAGGAAAGACAAAATCAGAGAAGAAAGAATTAGAAACCTGGGATATTCAGTAATTCGATTCCGAAATGAAGATATATTACATGAATTTATTAACGTAATTCGAACACTTGAAAGTTTTGTGGATGAATTTGAAAGAGCAAAAAAATATTGACAAAAACTAAACTCACCCCTTAATCCCCTCAAGGGGAAACTTAGTTTTAAAACTGTCCATAAGAAATTGAAAATTTAAATCAAATGGCAAAAATTAACAGAGATATTCAAAAAGAACTTCAATCCCGCGTGCTTGTGATGGATGG
This sequence comes from uncultured Mariniphaga sp., assembly GCA_964422335.1. GTDB lineage: Bacteria > Bacteroidota > Bacteroidia > Bacteroidales > Prolixibacteraceae > CAYRBS01. Next base: position 438 of record CAYRBS010000062.1, read on the forward strand.
CGCCATGGGTTCGTTGCTGCAGGATTACAAACTGACAGAAGACGATTACCGGGGAGAACGGTTAAAAGATGCCGGATACGATCAACAGGGAAACAACGACATTCTTTCCCTCACCCGTCCCTCCGTCATTTCCGAAATCCACCACAAATACCTGGAAGCAGGAGCAGACATTCTGCTTACAAACACGTTCAATGCCAACCGTATTTCGCAGGCCGACTATAACATGCAGGATTTGGTGTATGAAATGAACAAAGCTTCGGCAGAAATTGCCCGCGAAGCTGCCGACAAGTTTACCAACCAAACACCGGAGAAGCCCCGGTTTGTGGCCGGCACACTCGGCCCCACCAACAAAACACTGTCGCTTTCGCCCGATGTAAACGACCCCGGCTACCGCGCCGTTACGTTCGACGAGGTAAAAACGGCCTACCGCGAACAAGTCGAAGGCCTTCTTGACGGAGGTGTTGACCTGCTTCTTATTGAAACCATTTTTGATACCCTGAACGGCAAAGCAGCTATTTTTGCCATCGAAGAAGCGCTGGAAGAACGCGGCACCCGGATACCCCTGATGATTTCGGGAACCATTACCGATGCCAGCGGGCGAACCCTCTCGGGGCAAACACTGGAAGCCTTTCTGAACTCGGTGTCACACATCGACCTGCTAAGCATTGGGCTGAATTGTTCGCTGGGTGCCAGCGATTTGCGCCCCTACGTAAAAGAGTTGTCGCAAAAAGCGCCGTTTCATATTAGTTCCCACCCCAACGCCGGCCTTCCCAACCAGTTTGGTGAATACGATGAAACGCCGGAAATCATGGCCGGGTACCTCAAAGAATACTTAGACGACAGTTATGTTAATATTATTGGCGGCTGTTGCGGAACCACACCCGATCACATACGTGAATTTGCAAAAATGGCAGCAACCGCCAAACCACACCGCGTTAATCCGGCCGATGACAACACCCGCCTGAGTGGCCTCGAGCCGGTTACCCTCACCAGCGAAACCAATTTTGTTAATATTGGCGAACGGTGCAATGTATCCGGTTCACGTAAATTTGCACGCCTCATCCGCGATAAAAAATACGAAGAAGCGCTGGCCATTGCCCGCGACCAGGTAGAAAACGGCGCCCAGGTAATCGATGTAAACATGGATGACGCCATGCTGGATGCTGAACATGAAATGGTCACTTTCCTGAACCTCATGATGGCCGAACCCGACATTGCCAAACTGCCGGTAATGGTCGATTCATCGAAATGGAATGTAATTGAAGCCGGGTTGAAATGCTTACAGGGAAAAGCCATCGTAAACTCCATCAGCATGAAAGAGGGCGAAGAGAGTTTTATTGAACAGGCCAAAACAGTTAAACGTTTCGGTGCCTCTGCCGTGATTATGGCTTTCGACGAAAAAGGCCAGGCCGACTCGTATGAAAGAAGAATTGAAATTTGCGAAAGAGCTTATAAAATCCTCACTGAAAAGGTAAAATTCCCCCCGCAAGACATCATTTTCGATCCCAATGTGTTGACCATCGGAACGGGAATGGAAGAACACAACAATTATGCGGTGGATTTTATAAAAACCATAAAATGGATTAAAAAAAACCTGCCCCATGCCAAAACCAGTGGCGGCATAAGCAACGTGTCGTTTTCTTTCAGGGGAAATAACGTAGTGCGCGAAGCCATCCATTCGGTATTTCTTTTCCATACCATCAATGCAGGCCTCGACATGGGAATAGTGAATCCGGGGATGCTGCAGATATATGATGAAATTCCCAAAGACCTGCTTGAAAGAACAGAAGACCTGGTACTTAATCGTCGTCCCGACGCAACAGAACGGTTACTGGAATTTGCCGAACAGGTGGAACAGGAAGACAAAAAAGAAACGAAAAAAGACGCGTGGCGCGAATTATCGCTGACAAAACGGCTGGAACACGCATTGGTAAAAGGCATTCCCGATTTTGTTGAAGAAGACATGGCTGAAGCGCTGAAAATTTACCAGCCAACATTAAATATTATCGAAGGCCCGCTGATGGATGGGATGAACGTAGTAGGCAATCTGTTTGGGTCAGGAAAAATGTTCCTGCCGCAGGTAATCAAGTCGGCCCGCGTGATGAAAAAAGCAGTAGCCTACCTCCTGCCCTACATTGAAGCCGATAAAGCAAAACTGAAAGACACCAGCAAGCAAAAGAAAGTGCTGCTTGCCACCGTAAAAGGCGATGTGCACGACATCGGAAAGAACATTGTAGGCGTGGTTTTAGGCTGCAACAACTACGAAATTATCGACCTCGGCGTGATGGTCCCCACCGAAAAAATTCTTGATACTGCGCAAAAAGAAGAAGTGGACATCGTGGGGTTAAGCGGGTTGATTACCCCTTCGCTGGAAATCATGGTGGACATCGCAAAGGAAATGGAAAGGCGCAAAATGGACATCCCGCTGCTGATTGGCGGGGCCACTACCTCCAAAATCCACACGGCGGTAAAAATTGCCCCCGAATATTCGCACCCGGTTGTTCATGTTAAGGATGCATCGCTGGCAGTAAATGTGGTTTCAAACCTCATCGCCAATAATAAAAAATACATTGAATCGGTAGAGAGTGATTACGAACAGGTACGCCAGTTCCAGGGACAACGCAAACCGAAAGAGTACCTGACCCTTGAACGGGCGCGCGCGAACAAACCCCGGATTGACTGGAACAACACCCCGCTCTACCGCCCGAATTTTACCGGGGTGAAACAACTGATCGATTATCCGCTGGAAGAGGTGCGGAAATACATCGACTGGACCTTTTTCTTCCTGACCTGGAACCTGAGGGGACATTATCCGCAAATTCTGGATGACGAAAAACAGGGAGAAGCAGCCCGGAAACTTTTTGCTGAAGCCAACGAATTCCTCGATGAAATTATTGAAAAGAACATGCTCCAGGCCAACGCGGTTTTTGGTATTTGGCCGGCTAATTCTGATGGCGACGATGTAATTCTTTATGAAGATGAAGAGCGGCAAACTGAGGCCGGACGGTACTTCCACCTCCGCCAGCAGGAAAAGAAAAAAGGAGAGGCACCCAATTTATGCCTGTCCGATTTTGTGGCCCCGGCAGAATCGGGAAAAGCCGATTACTGCGGTGGATTTGCCACAACTGCCGGAATTGGAATCGAACCCTGGAAGGAGATGTACCGTAAAGACCACGACGATTACAAAGCCATTATGCTGGAAGCGCTTGCCGACCGATTGAGCGAAGCTTTTGCAGAACTGCTGCACGAAAAAGTAAGGAAAGAATACTGGGGCTATGCTCCCGATGAAAACCTTTCGCAGGAAGAATTGCAGAAAGTAAAATACCAGGGAATCCGCCCGGCACTGGGCTACCCGGCCTGCCCCGAGCATTCGGAAAAAGAAAATCTTTTTAACCTGTTAAAAGCAGAGGAAGCAGGGATAAAACTCACCGAACATTTTGCCATGTATCCCAACGCTTCGGTGTCGGGTCAATATTTCGCGCATCCTGAATCAAAGTACTTTAGCCTGGAAAAAGTGGGGCGCGACCAGGTAACCGATTATGCCCGGAGAAAAGGAAAATCAGTAGAATTCATTGAAAAATTCCTGCCGGTTAATTTGAATTACAAATAACCTTGAAAAGAATGGGATACAAAACTTAATTTTCCGGAAACGCCCCCAAATAATTTTCCATTTACCGGCTGATTGAATGTTACAATGTTAAGGGAAATTCTTTTTCAATTCGTTAAAAACATCAAAAACCACCGGGCAGGTTTCGCAGTTTTTATGCGACAAATCCAGCACCTGGATAAACCGTTTGCGATCGGTATGCGGGTATTCGCGGCAAGCCTTCGGGCGGTTTTCATATACCATGCAATAGTTATCGGGAAGCAGAAACGGGCATGGATGTTCCCTGAAAACAAAATCCCCATCCTCATCGGTTATCACATACTTTTCCAAAAAAGCGGATGGTTTCATTTTCAACTGTTTGGCCAGCCGGTCAATATCTTTCCCGGTTAACCGGGGACCGATGGTTTTGCAGCAATTGGCACAGTTGAGGCAACTGAAAGAAGCAAAAGCCTCATGGTGCAATCCATGCACAACGCTATCGAGGTTTTTCGGCTTTTTCTTTTTAATTCTTTTAATGAAAGAAACCGTTTCCTGCTTGTTTTTAGCAGTAAGAAGCCGCAGTTCGTCCGGTGATTTATAATATACCTCTTCCATCTTCAACCCGTATGAATTTCAATATTTTTTTGTTTGGGTGTCCTTTTTCTCCGTAACTGGGCCAGAAACAACCCGGTAATTACCACCAAAATACCCAGTATTTTTTGCACACCGAAGGTTTCCTTCAGCATAAAAAATGAAAGTATTGCCACAAATACCGGTATCAGGTTAACAAAAGTATTGGAGCGGTTCACCCCAATCTGCCGGATGCTTTGAGTGAAAAATACAAAAGCCATGGTGGACGAAAAAACTGCCAGCAACACAATGGCACGAAATGCCTGAAAATGAAATGGTGTGCTAACAAACTCTTTAAAATCGACAAAAAGCCAGATGGGTAAAAACAGAACAATGCCAATAATGTTCTGGTAAGCAATAATGGTAAGTGTGTTGTACCGTGCCACCACATTTCGGAGCAAAATGGAATAAGCAATCGCAGCAAACACAGCGACAAACTCGAGCCCGACCCCCAGCGGCGGAGCTTCAAACCGGAACGAACCGTCCAGGACAACCAGCGCTACCCCGAAAAATGAAAAAATAAACCCCACCACGTTCATCCAGCGCACATTTTCGCGAAAAAAGTACCAGGCTGCAATGGGCGAAAGAAGTGGAATGGTCGCCACAATTACCGCAGCCACAGTTGAAGATACATATTTCAACCCGTAACTTTCGCCCAAAAAATAGAGAAACGGCTGAAAAAAAGACAATAACACAAACAATCTGAAATCTTTTTTCGAAGGCTTTTGCAATCGTTTCAACCCCCAGGCAATGGTAAAAATCAGTATGGCAGAAATAATTAACCTGAAAAGCACCACCGTAACCGGATTATAAGCCAGATAGGCGATTTTAAACCATACAAACGAGAAACTCCAGAAAAAGGCCGCTCCCAGTGCCGAGCCGTAAGCCAACAAGTCTTTGTTCTTCATGGGAAAAATTAATTGGGCACAAAAATAAACTTTTGCTTTAATTTTCGGGCAGTAAATGCTCTTTCACTGTTTTCCCGTTTTTTTCAGAAATATGGAACAACATGTAAGTGAGCGCTGCAAGTGCAATGCCGTAAACATTGGCATCGAGTTCCAGCGGAAGATTCACCCCGGATAAAATCAGTGTCAGCGTAACCGTTCCGCCCACAATCATCGACCACAAAGCACCGCGTGCAGTTCTCCGTTTCAAAAATATTCCGGCAAGCACCGGGATAAACAGCCCTGAGACCATAAATGAATAAGAATGAAGCATCAGTTCAAGCACGTTGGGTACCTTCCATGCCACCATCAGGGCAATAATTCCAAGGAACAAGGTAGTCCCTTGCGAAAGAAGCATAATTTTCAGGGAATCGTGTTTATGGAAAATATCGGTAATAAGGTTGCCCGAAGCAGCCATGAGACAGCTGTCGGCAGTGGACATAATCGCTGAAAAATAAGCGGATAAAATCAATCCTGTTAAACCGATGGGCAGAATGGTGCGTAACAAGATGGGCAGTCCCATCTCGGGATCAAATTCCCCTTCGACACCGGCGCCAATCATCCCGTTTTCAAAAGCCGCCTTGGCAAAAAGCCCGAGTATTACGCCCGTAAATGCCATAACGGGGTATTCGAACAGGCCCGCAACAAACCAGGCCCGCTGCGCCCTTCTTTTGTTACCTGCGGCATAAATACGTTGGTAAAGGGTCATCCCGATAAACCAGATGGGAACAATGGTAATAAACCAGTTCACAATTTGCTGCCAGCTTACCGCCGTAAGGGAAAAAAAGTCATCGGGCAGGTTATTTTTAAGCGTCTCCATGCCGCCAATGCCGAAATAGGAAACAGGCAGTCCGACAAAAACCAACCCTGACATGAGCAAAATCCACTGGAAAGTATCGGTATAGATTACAGCTTTTATGCCGCCCACTGCTGTGTACACCACTGCAATAACCCCCATCAGGACAAGGGCTGTTTGTAAAGAAATGTTAGGGAATGTGCCGGAAGCCAGCTTAGCTCCCGCAAGTATTTGCGAACTGGTAAATCCCAGGTAACCGATGGCCGAAATTATCCCGGCAATCATGGCTACTTTACCATCGTATAAATGATTTAAAAATTGGGGAAACGATAAAAACTTATGTTTCGTCGCGAGTTTCGATACCACCGGAATTAACAACACTGCGCTCAGCCATGCGCCAATCAACCCGGTGAAAAGCAACCAGGTGCCCGAAAGCCCCATAACAAAACCCAGGCCACCCAGCCCGATGGAAAAACCACCACCCACATCGGTAGCTACCACCGACAGACCGATATGAAACGAATTCATTTTTCTGCCCCCGACAAAATAGTCGTCGGCTGACCGGTTTTTTCGCATGAAATAAAAACCAATGCTCAACATTCCGGTCAGATACAGTCCAAAAATCACATAATCGATCCAGTGCATCGAATGGTTTTTAATCCGGATTTAACTCAAACTGAAGCGGGGGGTCAGAATGCCTGATCTTTCCCTTGGAGAGCAACCTGTTAATTTGCTCGTGCCCGTTCGAATATGACAATTTGAGTTCTTTTACAACTTCCCCCAGGAAACTGGGGCCGTTTTCTTCAAGGTATCGAATAATTTTTTGTTCGGTCTTTTTGTTGCTTGTTTCCATTTTTCCTTTATTATCTTTTTTTACCCATAAGGCGTCATGTTGTCGTCCACTGTTTTTCCTTCTTCGTAAGCCAGGTACCGCTTGCAATTTGTCCACCCTTTTGCCCCCCTGTTGCAGAAGACGTTCCGGATAAGAAAAATGGGTTTCTTAATTTCCTTGTTTTCATTTTGATACACAGTACATTCGCCGGCATATTTACACAGTTTCCCTAAATGCATATTACAATTGTTTATAAAAAATATTCATACTCTCAATACTTCCTCCAATGTTGGTATTGTTAACCAACGTCCCGCTATATTTATACCCTGCTTTTATGAATGTTTTATTCATGCCTGGTTCTTTCAGGCGGGCAATGGTATAAGCCGTGATAATACCCGCAGCTTTCATCTCCTGTTCCATAAATGCCAGCAGATGAAATGCCAGGTTTTTTCCCCGGTATTCGGGCAAAACCGCAAAATCGGTCATTTCGGCATTTCTGTTTGTAAAATCGGTTTCGGCTGTTGAAACCCCAATGAGTTTTTGATCATCCCAAACCCCAAAATAACGTGCTTCGTCATTTTGCATTGTTTCCAGAATGTAACCGGAGTCGTGGACGGGGAAAGGGTACGTTTCAAATACCCGTTTGAAAACTTCAGAAACGGCACCGGCATCTGATTCCTCCAGCTTTTTCATATTTAACCCTTCAGGAGGATTGGCAGGATGGTTGTTTTCCGCGGGAGAATGAAGCAGGTCGAAAAAAAGTTTTAATTCCTCTTCAGGAGCCTGCCGCCTGCTTTCATCCATAAACTTCGATGCCATTACACAGTCGGTTTCCCCGTTGTAAAAGCGGGGAACATACGCCTCGATATGATAACCGCTGAGAATGAAGGCAGGCAAAGCTTCGGATTGAATTTTTGTGAAAATTTTGGTGTAACCCTCTTTTTGGGCCAGCCGGTCGAGTTCCGGCACAATGATCCGGTTATCTCCCGGATCCAATTTCAGTAGATATATTCTGTTATTCGATGTTCCGTGTTGTATTGTTGAATTTCCAATTTTTTCAATTTTATCGTACATCGTTACCCCTTCTGTTATGGCGTTCGTTATTGTCGGGGATAAGCGAAATAGAGGTATCGTAATCCGACAACAACTTTTCAATTCCAATTGCTTTTTGCTCGTCGGCTCCTTCCAGTTTCAGGTCAAGGTGGCAATCCTTGCAATTGCGGTCGCAAAATTTCGACTCATAGCTTTCGGGTTCTGTATAAGCAGTAATAATCCCTTCGTAATTGCGCAATACCACTTTGTTGGTTGACCAGGAAATAATGTAATTGGGCATTACCGGAATTTTACCTCCTCCACCCGGGGCATCAATCACGTAGGTTGGCACTGCAAACCCGGAGGTATGGCCAATAAGGCTTTCCATAATTTCAATCCCTTTTCCTACGGGTGTTCTGAAGTGGGCCAGGCCTTCGGATAAGTCGCACTGATACAGATAATACGGGCGTACACGGTTTTGCACCAGTTTATGAACCAGGCTTTTCATGATACGCGGACAATCGTTTACATCGGCCAGTAAAACCGACTGGTTTCCAAGCGGGAATCCGGCATCGGCAAGTTTTGCCAGCGCCGCCCTGGAAGATGAGGTAATTTCACGCGGGTGGTTAAAATGGGTATTAATCCACAACGGCTGGTATTTTTTCAGTACTTCAATTAATCCGTCGGTAATCCGGTAGGGCAAAACAACCGGCATGCGGGTCCCTACCCGAACCACTTCCACATGCGGAATAGAAGTAATTTCCGAAAGCAACCAATCGAGGTAACTGTCGGAAAGCATAAACGGATCGCCTCCCGAAAGCAGCACATCGCGCACCTGAGGTGTATTTTTTATATATTCAATTCCTTTTTTCAACTGCGCTTTGCTGGGAATGGAATCCACATCGCCCACTTTTCGTTTGCGGGTGCAATGGCGGCAATACATGGAGCAAACATTGCTCACATGAAACAAAACCCGATCGGGGTAACGGTGGGTAATTCCTTCCACCGGACTATCGGTATCCTCAGAAAGCGGATCCTCCATATCGGTTTTCAACACCATTAATTCGTTTACGTTGGCAAAAGCTTGTTTGAATACCGGGTCGTTATTGTAATTCTCCGTATCGATTAACGAAATATAATAGGGAGTTATCGACAAAGGAAACCGTTTCACTGTCTCCTTCATTAAGGCTTTATCGTCTTCAGGGAATTGTATTCCGGTTAGAAGTTCAAATGTTTCAATGGATTGAATTGAGTTTTTCAGTTGCCATTTCCAGTCCTTCCAGTTCGAGATATTACTTTCAGGCCGAATCTTTCGGGCAATTTCCTGTTGGGCATCATTAAATATTTCCATAACAATAGTTCCTGTGCGAACAAAAGTAGTGTTTTTTTTTCATTTTCCCAATATTCCGGTTATTCGGACTCCCAAAAACACAAAAAGACAAAACACTGACAAACAGAAACTTATATTGCTGTTTATTTTTTTGGCACAATTTTAGTTTAACAAAGAATTAATCTCTTTTGTTTTCATAAGAATTACTTTTATTCGACCTTCTGCTGTCATTGAATTGTCAGACGGAAAGCTCTTCGTTTGTAATCACCGGGAAAGCTCCCAACCCGTTTATATTGAGGATATTTTCCAAAAGTTCTAAGCTTCCTCGGAGCTGCTCGAGTGTGGCATTATCCAGGTTCTCTAATTTTTCAGACAAGCGGTCGTGAAGCAGGGGCGGCCTTTTTTCCATTAACTGGTCCCCCTTCGATGTAAGCGCTATGGTTACTACCCGCTTATCGCCCGATTTGGGAAGCCGGGCCACCAGGCCTTTCGCTTCCAAACGGTTTATAATGCCACTGGTGGTGCTGGGGTTAAGGTTCAGAAATTCACGTATTTCCCCCTGTCCTGCCTGATAATTTTCAGCTTCGCGTAAATAACTTAAACAAAGTATCTGGGGGATGCTCACTCCGTATTCTTTTTGAATTTTTTTTGATTCAAGGTTAATTGAACGTACAATTTTTCGAATCTTAATTAAAATCTCAGTTGTATCCATCCCGCAAATTATATGTTAACTATTGCAAAGGTAGCACATTTTTTATCGTTTAACACCGGTTGCCTGTCGGAAGAACAGGCTATAAAATCCCTCAATAAAACAAAAACAGCATTATTCTGCGTAATTTCCGCAAAGATTAAATAAATTTGAAACGAAATTTTAATAAACCATAATAACCAAAAAAAGAAGGATGATGAAAAAAATTACTGTCAAGTTTTTGTTTTTGTTAGTAGTTGCCGCATTTTCGGCACAGTTATTTAACTCCTGCACACCCGAGCCGGAAGAAAAATTTATCGGCCTGCAGTTATATTCTGTCCGGGATGACATGGGGGAAGATGTACCTGCAACCATAGCTGAGGTAGGGAATATGGGGTATAAATTTGTGGAAGCCGCAGGTTATAACAACGGCGAGTTTTACGGCATGTCGCCGGAAGAATTTAGAACGTTGTGCGAAACCAACGGTCTCCAGATGCTGGGATCACACACCGGCCCGAATGTACCCGACTCGGCCGACTGGGATGAAACAATGGAATGGTGGGACGAGTGCATAGAGGCCCATTCAGCAGCAGGCGTGGAATGGATAGTGAAACCCTCGATGGGGCAGGATGCCTATGAAAGCCTCGACGGCCTGAAACGTTACTGCGAATATTTTAACGCGGTAGGTGAAAAATGCAATGAAAATGGAATCCGGTTTGGATACCACAACCACGCCAACGAATTCACCACTGAATTTGAAGGCAAACCGCTTTACGACTGGATGCTCGAACTAACCGATCCCGATAAGGTAATGTTCCAGTTAGACCTTTTCTGGATTGTTGAAGGGGAAAAGGACCCGCTGGATTACTTCGACCAGTATCCGGGCAGATTTGAACTATGGCATATTAAAGACAAAGAAGAACTGGGTGCCAGCGGAATGATGGATTTTGAATCTATTTTTGCCGAACGTGAAAAATCGGGCGCCAAATACGGAATTGTGGAAGTAGAAAAATACAACTTTGAACCACTGGTTAGCTGCCAGAAAAGCCTTGAATTTCTGAATGAGGCTGATTATGTTGATTTCTAAAATCTGAAAAAGGGGTTGCCCGGGAAGGTGCAGGTAACCTTTTCAGGCAACCTTTTTTTAACCTGAACTATTCATAAATTTACATAAATA
>CAYRBS010000063.1:0-11331 GCA_964422335.1 uncultured Mariniphaga sp.
GAAACTTTTTACTCATTCAACTGTATTTATTAGTGTTCAAATTAAAAATCAAAAAAATGAAAACATTAATGATTTCACTACTTCTTGCCATTTCGTTCGGGGGGTTTGCACAAAACGGGCTGAACATTGGCGATAAAGTTCCTGAATTTGAAGCAACCGCCGATGATGGCAGTTTATGGAAAATGAAGGATTACGTAGGTGACAACTACCTCGTTGTTTATTTTTACCCGGCAGCCATGACCGGCGGTTGTACAGCACAAGCCTGTGCCTACCGCGATCTCAGCACCGAACTTGAATCGGAAGATGCCCGGGTAGTGGGTGTAAGCGGCGACAAGGTGGAGGGATTAAAATTCTTCAAAAAAGCCCACAACCTGAATTTTACGTTGCTTTCCGATGAATCGGGTGAAATTGCACGGACATTTGGTGTTCCCGCCAACGATGGGGGCACTTTCTCCGGAGAATTTAACGGCCAGGATTTTGAACTGGAGCGGGAAATCACAACCAGTCGCTGGACTTTTATCATCGACAAAGAGGGAAAGGTGGTTTACAAAAACGACCAGGTGGATGCGGCCAAAGACACGGAAGAAGTGCTGAGTTTCCTGAAAGACAATTCCTGAATTTATTCTTCCAGTAACTTTTTGGGCAGTTCTTTTGAAGCTTTTGCCCCCATTTCTTTTAACTTTTCGGTTGAACGGACCAGGTTTCCGCGCCCTTCGGTTAATTTATTCATTGCATCGTTGTAGCTGTTCCGGGTCAACCGGAGGTTATTCCCGATTTTTTCCATGTCGGAAATAAAACCTACAAATTTGTCGTAAAGCGCACCGCTCTGCCGGGCAATCTCCAGGGCATTGCGGGTCTGGTTTTCCTGCTGCCAGATGGAAGAAATAGTGCGTAAAGTTGCCAGTAAAGTGGAAGGGCTGACAATAACGACCTTCTGATCCCAGGCATACGAAAACAAATCCTGATCTTCCTGGATGGCCAGGCTGAACGAAGCCTCAATGGGAATAAAAAGCAGCACAAAATCGGGAGAGTTCAATTTACGGGCTGTTTGATAGTGTTTTTCGCTCAGCCCTTTAATATGTGCTTTCAAACTAAATAAATGTTCTTTTACGTAAGTGATGCGTTCCGCGTCGGAAAGGGCGTTCACTGCCCGTTCATAGGCAATGAGCGAAACTTTGGAGTCGATTATAATGTGTTTGTTGTCGGGGAGGTTGATGACCACATCGGGCTGAATGCGTTTGCCATCGTCGGAAATGTCGTTGAACTGTTTCTGATATCCCTGTTCGCCTTCGTTCAGGCCGGAGCGTTCCAGAATCCGCTCCAGCACGACTTCGCCCCAGTTGCCCTGCTTTTTCACATCGCCCTTCAGGGCTTTGGTCAGGTTGCTGGCTTCATCGCTGATACGGTGGTTCAATTCATATAATTTTTTCAGTTCGGCACGTAAATCGGTTTGGTCTTTCAGGCCTTTCTGGTAGGTATCGTCCACCTTCTTCTCAAAAAGATGAATTTTTTCTTTTAAGGGAGTTAAAACCTCGCCAATGTTTTTCTGATTGGCAAGGGTAAATTCCTCGCTGTTTTTTTTGAGTATTTTCCCGGCAATGTTTTCAAATTCAATGGTAAATTTCTTTTGAATCTCTTCCAGTTCCGCTTTTTGGGTTTGCAGTTTCTCCTGAAGGTTCAGGTACTCGGTTTTGGCTTTTTCGAGCCGCCCAACGAGTTGGGTATTTTCTTCCCTGATTTTCTGCAACTCTTCTTTCCAGCCATCGGCATCCGTTTTCACCGCCTGGTAGCGTTCTTCCCAAATCAACGACTGTTTTTCTGCTTCATTAAGCCGGGCATCCAACTGTTTTTCCTTTTCCTGGAATTCATTTTTCAATAAAGAAATTTTCTTTTGATTTTTTAAATGAATAAAAAAAACAGCGGCCAACGCTCCGAGGAGAACAAGGCTGATAAGCAGGAAAGCAATTTCGGTATTCATTTCGGAAAAATATTGAACGGTTTCAAAAACGGCTCAATTTAACCAAAAGGGAGCAGTTTTTAAACTATTTTACCACTTATAAACAATGGAATTGATATTCATGCCCGCACCCACCGAACAAAGAATAACATGGTCGCCTTCGTTGATTTCCTGTCCCTCAATTTTTCCTTTCAGCACCAGGTCGAGCAGAGTAGGCACCGTAGCGGTGGAAGAATTGCCCAGGTAACGGATGCTCATGGGCATAATTCCCTCGGGAATATTTTTTTCGCCATACAATCTGAACACACCACTTAAAATGGCTTCATCCATTTTTTCATTGGCCTGGTGGATGAGAATTTTCTTGACATCGTCCAACTCAATCCCGGCTTTTTCGATACTGTCTTTTACCACGCCGGGCACATTTTTAATGGCATAAATATAGAGTTTGTGCCCAAACATTTTTACCCAAAGTTCATTTCCATCCAGGGCAGGATTATTCGAGGGGCCCAGGGTAAGCAAATTGGCATGCGAAACAGAATCGGACCGGCTTGAATGGGAAATCACCCCAACCGGTTCGTCACTTTCCACGGCTTCCACAATGGTAGCGCCGGCCCCATCGGCATAAATCATGGAATCGCGGTCGTGGGGGTCAGAAATACGCGAAAGCACATCGGCACCCACTACCACACCACGTTTCATAGAACCGCTTTTTATGTATGCATCGGCAACAATCATCCCCTGTGTCCAGCCGGGGCAACCTGAAATCACATCGTGGCAAATACAGAATGGATTTTCAAGTTTCATTTTCATTTTCACCTTATTGGCCAGCCCAGGCAGCATATCGCTCCGCACATTTCCCTCTTCGATGTCGCCGAAATTATGCGCTACAATAATAAAATCGAGGCTTTCCTGCGAAATTCCTGCCGATTTACATGCTTCGTTAATGGCCTTCACAGCCAGATCAGACGTAACCTGATCCTCAGCTACATAACGCCGCTCCTCTATATTGGTAATTTCCCTGAATTTCCGGATGATTTCTTCGTTTGTTTTATCGAAAGGTTTACTGGTTGCTGCATCGTAGAATTGATAGCTTAAAAAATCACTGTTCTTAACTACCTTCGGCGGAAGGTAACTTCCTGTTCCAATAATCCGTGTATAAATTTCTTTTGCCATAATTATCAAATTCTCAACTAACCGCTATTTATTAAATTTGTTCAAAACAACATTTTTCCCATCAAAAACTCCATAAGAAAAATTTGTGATCCAATCGCCCAACAGAATGAATCTGGAGTTATTTTTTGTTTCCATGTCCACCATCTGGTGACGGTGGCCAAAGATAAAATAATCTATCCACTCTTTTTCCAAAAAATTTTCTGCAAATTTATACATACTTTCATTCTTAACCTTAAATTCTTCTTGTTGATCAATTTTCGACAACCGGCTCGATTTTGACCAACGGTGTGCCAGGTGAAAAGCAAAGTTGGGGTGAAGCCTTGAAAACAGCCACTGCAACTTTTTGCTGGTAAATATTTTTTTCAGGAAAAGGTAGCCTTTATCGTTTGGGTCGAGCCCGTCGCCGTGTGCGAGAAAGAATTTTTTGCCTTTAATTTCGGTAATGTATTCGTCGCGGTGCAGTATAATTCCAATTTCGTCGGGCAGGTAATCGAACACCCAAAGGTCGTGGTTTCCTGCAAAAAAGTGTACCGGTATTCCACTATCCGACATATCGGCAAGGCGGCCCAGCACACGGGTAAAGCCACGTGGAACAACCTTGCGGTATTCAAACCAAAAATCGAAAATATCGCCCATGAGGTACAGTTCGTCCACGTCGGGCCGGATAAAATCGAGCCAATCGGCAAACAGCCGCTCGCGCTGGCGGTTGTTATTCAATGCCGGCGCACCGAGGTGCACATCTGAAACAAAATATATTTTCCCTTTTTCTGACAAACCTTAACAATTGCAAATTTACGTCCGGAAAAGTGTTAATTAAGGAGCCGTGCCAATGCCCTGTCGAGGTCGGGGCCTTTCAGGTTTTTTGCCACAATCTCACCTTCTTCATTTAGCAGGTAATTGGAAGGAATTTCCTGAACATTATACAAACGGAGAGCCTGGTTGCTCCCTTCCATATCGCCCACATTAATCCAGTCCAACCCGTCCTCATCAATGGCATCTAACCATTCAAACCTGTTCTCGTCCACGCTTACCTGGTAAATTTCGAACCCTTTGTTTTTGTATTTCAGGTAGGCTTCTAAAAGCGCCTCGTTCAGAATGCGGGAATTGCGATCCTGTGCAGACCAAAAGTGCAGCAACACCGCTTTCCCGCGAAGCGAAGAAAGTGCAATTTCTTCTCCTTCGGGATTGGGCAAAACAATCTCGGGGCTGTTTTCGCCCTGTTCCTGTATAAATTGTTGCATCCGGGCATTCTGTTCATCTTTTAATATATCAAGTGTGTTTTGGTACAATGCTTTTACATGCTGCGACTCCGGATAAATTGAGTTCAGCGCTGAAGCTGCAACGCGCATTGCCTGCAAATCTTTTATCACGTATTCCTCATCATCGAATTTTTGATACAAAGCCAGCACACAAGCCATTGAAAAAGGATTGTCCATAACCCACTGCCTGGAAAACTCAGACTGTTCTTCCTTTATGACATTGTAGGCGCTGTCCAGCTGTTTTTTTAATTCCGGATAATTAGGATTACCCTTGTACAAATTGTTCAGCGATTGCAAAGAATCCAGTTTATGGGTAGTTTCGGCCAGGTGGTCATTCAACTCTTTTACCTTTAAGGATCCGGGAGAACCTTCCACCCGGTAATCACGGTCGAAATTAGCGATATCAGCCTCTACAACTACCTGTTCCATGGAATCAATCAACAGGGTGATGAATTTGGAATCAGAAAATTTCAGCAAAAAATAAGTGGGTATTTCTACCACTCCTTTAAATTCAAATTCGCCGTTTTTATCAATCTTTGTTGAATCGATACTTTCTGCCGAAGAAACCAGTAATTCTTCCAGGTATATCACCTGGTCTTCGGCATGGGTAATTTTACCACTAACAGAGAACCGGCCTTTCTCATCACTACAACCTGCCGCCAGCAATCCGGCAAATATTCCCAATAAGATTATCCTGGTAATTTTCATTTTAAGCATTCAATTAAAGGCCGTAAAATTAACAATTTCCGCTGTTCAGGAAATAACATTTCAGGAAAATAACATTATTTAAAAGATATGGCGGATTGATTCCATTTTTCCGGGATTTATTGCCTGAAAATTCAGGAAAAAATTTTATGTTCGCTGACAATCAAATGGCAAGGAGTGAAAGTGCATACCGACATAAACAGTTTTAAAGCCCGGAAGCCGGTGGTTACCATTGGCACGTTCGACGGGGTCCACGTGGGGCATCAGGAGGTAATTGCCCGCCTGAAAGAAATTGCCCGCGAACACGGCGGCGAATCTGTAATATTCACTTTTTACCCGCACCCGCGGCTGGTTACATCGCCTCACGAAAAAAACCTGAGACTGCTTACGACCCTCGAAGAAAAGAAACATCAACTGGGCCAATCGGGAATCGACCATTTAATTGTTTTTCCTTTCACCAAAGCGTTTTCCCAGCTCTCCTATGCTGAATTTGTAGAAAAAATACTGGTAAAAAAAATACACACTCATTGCCTGGTGGTAGGTTACGACCACCGGTTTGGGAAGAACCGCGAAGGGGGTTTTGAATATTTACAGGAATGCGCAAAACGTTTTCATTTTAAAATTGAAAAGCTGGAAGCTCTTTTGGTGGACGAAGCCCATGTGAGCTCCACCCGGATTCGGGAAGCGCTGGAGAAAGGAGAAATTTCCCGTGCCAACCGTTTTCTGGGATACCGTTTTACCCTGCACGGCAACGTGGTGGAAGGGGAACGCGTAGGCCGGAAAATTGGCTTTCCTACGGCCAATATCGAGGCATCCGACCCGCACAAACTTATTCCGGGCTACGGTGTATATGCAGTCGAAATCCTTATTTCAGAAAAAAAACACCGGGGAATGCTGAACATTGGTTCGCGCCCAACCTTTAACAAAAATGCCGATAACCGCAGCATTGAAGTACATATTTTTGATTTTTCAGGGAATATCTACAACACAGAACTGACCCTTGTTTTTGTTGGGAAAATCAGGGACGAGAAAAAATTCAGCGGTGTGGAAGCGCTGACTGAACAGTTGAAAAAAGATAAAATAGAAGCGTTGAAAATACTTTCGTCAGGTTAAATTATCCAAAACAGGGCAAAAAGTTGCGCCCGTTTTTTTAACGAGAACTTTTCACCAGTTCTGTTGAAACCGGAAGATGGTCGGAATGCCGGAAGTCGTGGGTTGTAAAATTGAATGATTCGTACCCCCGGCTGTGGAATATATAATCGATACGAAACGAAGGCAACTTGCCAATATAAGTGCGCCCCACTCCACTGCCCGAATCAACAAAGGCATCTTTCAGGCCTCTTCGCAATTGCTGGTAGGAAAAAGAAGCCGGGGTATCATTTAAATCCCCGCAAACAATTACCTGGTAAGGAGATTCTTTAATATGATCCCGTAACGTTTCCACTTGATTCGCCCGAAGTTTAAACCCCTGTTTAAACCGTTCGCCCAATTCCCGCAACTCCTCCAAATCAGACTCCTCATCGATGCCGGAGTTAATAATGGCGAACCGGAGCGGATCAATTTGGTACGACTGAAGATGCACATTATAAACACGAACCGTATCGTTGTTGATCAGCAGATCGGTGAAAATGCTGATGTTTTTTGAATCATCGAAGCGGATTTCTCCCATGTTTACAATAGGAAAGCGCGTCATGGTAACCGACCCAAAAGTATTACTCGACCTTGCAAACTGATAATGGGATACAGAGCTCAGTTCCTGAACGGTTTGGCGCAGGTTGAAAATGTTATTCTGGCGTAACCGCACTTCCTGAAGGCAAATAATATCGGCCCCCTGATCTTCTATAAACCGGGTAATTTCCTCCCCTGTCTCTTTCTGCCTGCCTTCGCCGTTGCCAATAAAATGCTGAACATTGTATGATAAAATCTTCAAGTCTCCATTATCGAGCTTTTTCCCCGATATTTGCACAAAGCGCGACAAGAATCCCACCCCGGCCACTACAACCAGTAACGAAAACCAGAGATAACGCGGTTTAATAATCAGCCATAAAAGGATGAATAAAATATTTACCGCAAAAGTCACCGGATAGGCTAATCCGAAAAAAGAAGCAGGCCACCATTTCTCGGGCGAAACAGAACCGGAAAAATAGGCAGCTACCAACGCCAA
This sequence comes from uncultured Mariniphaga sp., assembly GCA_964422335.1. GTDB lineage: Bacteria > Bacteroidota > Bacteroidia > Bacteroidales > Prolixibacteraceae > CAYRBS01. The sequence goes on from CAYRBS010000063.1 coordinate 7,259, forward strand.
CACTGCAAGCAGGTTTAAGCCCAACAATATAAATTTTACCAATTTTCCCACGTCATTAATTTTATTCGCTTTAGTTGAAAACGTAAAAATGGCAAAGTATTTTATTTTTCATCTCATTAAGCTGCGAAAAATAGTACCGCTTTTCGTAAAAATAACAACCATTTGATTTATTTCCTGCACCGGAGCATCCGGTTTTTCCCGTTTAAGTCTTTTTTTACTTCGGTATTGCGAAAACCGAATTCTTTCATCAGATGTTTCATATCGTCGCCAAGTTTTTCATTGATTTCAAAAAACAGCCACCCGTTTTCACGTAAAAACACGCGGGCGAATTCTGCAATCCGCCGGTAAAACAGCAAGGGATCGGAATCGGGAACAAACAATGCCTTTCCCGGTTCATATTTTAATACGTTTGAAAACATCGCTTTTTTTTCCGACTCCCGGACATACGGCGGATTACTCACGATGCCATCCACCGTTTCCCACTTCGTTTTTTCCCAGTTTAAAATATCCGCCTGAAAAAAGTGCACCTCCAGTCCGTTTAGTTTTGCGTTATTGCGGGCTGTTTCAAGGGCTTTCTCTGAAATATCAACCCCCGCAACCGTGGCTGGCTGAAATTGTTTTTTAAGTGCCAGGGCAATGCAGCCGCTGCCTGTGCCAATATCGAGCAACGAAGGGTTGGATGGAAATTCTGTTCCGGCAACCCACATCACCAACTCCTCCGTTTCGGGACGAGGAATTAAAACCGAGGGCATTACCTGTAGTTTTAACCCTGAAAATTCCGTTTCTCCCAAAATATACTGAACCGGTTCGAAGTTTTTTAACCGTTCCACTATTTTATAAATTTTCTCACGGGAATGCGTGTCCAGTTTTTTCTTCCGGGAGAGAATCTGTTCTGTATAATTCATCCGGCAAACGTGTTCGAGCACCAGACGAGTAATGGCCTGCACTTCGGTTTTCGGGTACAATCCCTGTAATTCATGTTCAATATGTTGAATAGTCGCCTCCATTGTGTTATTTTTGGCAGGGTAAAGATACTTTTTCCGGGCAAATGGAACCAAATAAAAAATACATGGCACGCTGCATCGAACTGGCCAGGCTGGGAGCGGGCAGCGTGGCACCCAACCCAATGGTAGGAAGCCTCATTGTTCACAGGGGAAAAATTATTGGCGAGGGGTTTCACCAAAAATACGGTGAAGCGCATGCCGAAGTGAATGCAATTAATGCGGTGGCTCACCCGGATTTGTTAAAAGAGAGTACCCTTTACGTAACCCTGGAACCCTGTGCCCATCACGGCCTCACTCCCCCCTGTTCCGATTTAATTGTGGAAAAACAGATTCAAAAAGTGGTCGTTGGCACGGTCGATCCGTTTGCCGATGTGGCAGGCAAAGGCATTGAAAAACTTCGCCAGGCAGGTATCGGGGTGGAATTGGGCGTACTGGAAAAAGAGTGCCGGGACCTGAACAAGCGGTTTTTTACCTATCATGAAAAGAAACGTCCATTTGTAATATTGAAATGGGCACAAACCCTCGACGGCTTTATTGATATTGACCGCAGCCGGGAAAATTTCGGGGAACCCACCTGGATTACCGGCGACCTGGCCCTCCGGCTGGTGCACAAAATTCGTGCGGAAGAGGGCGCTATTTTAGTTGGTACCCATACGGCCGAAAAAGACAATCCTTCGCTTACCGTACGCAACTGGGCGGGGAAAAACCCGCTCCGGGCAGTTATTGACAGAAACCTGCGGCTCGCTCCAACACTGAAGCTATTCGACGGTTCAGCAAAAACGTTGGTTTTCAATTCAAAACAAACAGTGGAGAGCGACTCTGCTGACTGGATTAAAATCGATTTTGAAAAAGAAATAATTCCCCAGGTACTCGACGAGCTGTATCACCGTAAAATCCTTTCGGTTATTGTAGAAGGAGGCCGCCAGCTGCTGAATAGTTTTATCCGGTCAGGAAAATGGGATGAAGCGCATGTTTTCATCGGCAATAAATTCTTTTATTCCGGGGTTCGGGCGCCCCAGGTTTCCGGAAAAATTTCCGGCAGCGAACAACTCGACACCGACTGGCTGAAAATTTTCAGGAACACGCCTTAGAGGGAAATACTCCGGGGGCCGCCCGACATAATCTCAATTTTTAAAACCCTTTCCACATACTGAAAGTAATAAAACAACTTGTGGTTCAGTTCAAACCCGTAATCAACGGTAGGATACCACCCTACCACCGGCTCAAAAAACCAGCGTTTCCCTGGTTGGGTAGCATTGTAATTCCAGGCCGCAATGTAGCGCTGGTTCCAGCCTTCGTAATATTCTTGCGAACGGTATTGCGACGGATTGTTATGCAATAAATACCAGGTATCAAATTTCGAGTCGAAGGTTTCCAGTGCATATTCCACTGAATCTTCCTCGGCAGTTTCATCTTTGTCCTCCTCAATTTTTACGATGCCTTTTTGCGTTGAACAGGCTATCACAAAAATAAATACACCGATAAAAAAAATTAACTGCTTCATAACTTATTTTTTTGTTTCCAACTATTTTTAATACGAATTCTGTTCCAAAATTGTTTTTGAATTGATTTTTTATGAATTTTAGCACTTCTAACACTAAAAAGCCATTTTACTATGCAGTGGAAATTCGACTTTTGGCCGGTTTTTTCCATCATTTTCCTGGTTACCGCCATTCCGGTAGCCATCATGATTATTCTTGAAAAGCGGTCGCCATTTAAAACGGCAGCATGGATTATGGCATTGATCCTCTTTCCTATTGTTGGAGTTGTATTTTACCTTTTTTTCGGACAAGAGTACCGCAAACGTAAACTTTTCTCACGAAAGGGGCTGAAAAGCCTGAACAAATACCGCCAGCTTTCTTTCAGGCAACTTCGTAAGTTCAGGCATGCATTGCATTATCTCGACCCAAAAGTCAGGGAAAAAGAAACAATCATCCGGCTGTTGTTAAAAAACTCCAACGCATTGCTTACCAACGGCAACCGATTGAAAATTTTAAACAACGCAGATGAAACTTTCCCGGCCATTTTCCATGCCATCGAAGAAGCGGAACACCACATTCACCTGGAATATTATATTATTGACGACGATAAAATAGGTAACCAGCTAAAAGATTTACTGATTAAAAAAAGCCGGCAGGGAGTGGAAGTACGTATCATCATCGACGATGTAGGCAGCTGGAGCCTGGGAAATAATTTCATGGACGAGCTCCGCAACAACGGATGCGAAATCTATTCGTTTATGGAGGTCCGGTTTCCGCGGCTCACTTCGCGGGTAAACTACCGGAACCACCGAAAAATTGTGGTAGTGGATGGGAAAATTGGGTTCACCGGAGGTTTAAACATTGCCGACCGTTATTTAAATGGATTAAAAGGCATTGGCCCCTGGCACGACACCCACCTGCAAATTGAAGGCGATGCAGTGGGGTGTTTGCAGGTGGTTTTTGCCGCCGACTGGTTTTTTGTTATCCACGAAAATCTAACGGGAAGAAAATATTTTCCGCAAATGAACGGGATGAAAGGGGCGCCGGTACAAATTTCGGCCAGCGGCCCCGACTCCGACTGGGAAAATATTGGGCAGGCCTTTTTTGCAGCCATTTCCACTGCACGCAAAAAAGTGTACATTGTTTCACCCTACCTGATGCCCCCCCTGGAACTTATATTCGCCCTGAAAACCGCGGCACTCAGCAGTGTAGATGTTCGCATCTTAATTCCTGAAAAATCGGATACCGTAATACCCCGCTGGAGCTCCTTCTCCTATATTGAAGAACTTTTGGAGGCGGGGGTGCGCATTTATTTTTTCCAGGCAGGATTTATCCACAGCAAATACCTGATTGTGGACGAAGTATTTTCGACCGTTGGAACTACCAACCTCGATTTCCGAAGCCTGGAAACCAATTTCGAAGTGAATGCTTTTATTTACGACGAAGGTTTTACTTCCGATTTGGAAAAACAATTTAAAACCGACCTGCGAAACAGCCGGGAAATAAAACTGGCGGAATGGAGGCAACGCCGCTGGGACTATAAGTTAAGAGAGTCGCTGGCACACCTCGTGAGCCCGTTGTTGTGACG
>CAYRBS010000064.1:0-11305 GCA_964422335.1 uncultured Mariniphaga sp.
TTCCCTGCGTTTGCGATATTCAAGCGGAGTGGGATTGGACTGCAATGTAATAATCAGTTTTTTCAAAATTGAATGGAAAAACCAGGTTATTGCTGTGTCCATTTTAAACATTTAGCCTTTTCTTATTGTCTTTAAGATTATAAGATTTATCTACCATGCAAAAACTGGTTATTGTGCTCCTGGCACTATTGGGGGTTATTTCGGCAACAGGGCAGAAAAAATGGGATAAGTACGGGTTTAAGCCAGTTCCCCCGGTTTGTTATGCCTCCGATGAAACAAGGAAATCATTTGTGCCGCCCCCTGAAAAGGTGTTAAATCAACTGAAATCGGCAGAGAAATCTTCGGAGATTATTGTCAGTTACAGTTTTTTCCCCGACGAGGCAAAAGAAGCCTTTGAATATGCCGTTGATATTTGGGAACGGCTGATTGATTCGCCCGTACCTGTTTATATTCAGGCCAACTGGCGGCCCAAAGATGAGAATGTGTTGGGTAGCTGCGCCCCCTCCGATTTTGAAAGAAACTTTGAAGGTGCTCCTCGTCCGGATATTTATTACCCCATTGCAACCGTTGAAAAAATTACCGGAACGGAATTTACCGGCCCCAACCGGCCCGATATGGTGGCTTCGTTTAATGAAGATATTAACTGGTATTATGGCACCGACGGCGACACACCCGATCAACTTTACGATTTTGTGACGGTGGTTTTGCACGAAATTGGGCATGGACTGGGATTTACCGGGTTTTTTTATGTGGAAGACGATATGGGCGCTTACGGTTTATGGGAAACAGGCGATGCCACCTCTTTCGACTTGCTTGTTGAACAGCAGGATGGCAGTCAGTTACTCGATACTGCTATTTTTGAAAATCCTTCCCTGCTATTAAATGATGCCCTGGTTTCCAATAATTTATATGCCAACAGCCCGGTGGCAATCAATGACTACAACGACACCAGGCCCCGCTTGTATGCGCCTTCGGATTGGGATAGTGGTTCAAGCGTATATCACCTGAACGATGCCACTTACCCCTCAAGAAATCCCAATTCGCTTATGACCCATTCCTTTGGGAGAGGGCAGGCGGTTCATGACCCCGGGCCCGTTACCCTGGGAATACTGGCAGATATTGGATGGGAAAATTTATGGATTGAATTTGAGGAATTAAAAGATCGCGAGCAAGTGGACTCCGTTCGGTTTGAGGCCAAAATTACAAGCGATTACGAAATTGATTCCACCCGGCTTTTTGTGGTTTACTCCACTGATTTTTTTGAATCCCATATCGATTCGCTGCCTTTGGTTGCTGGTGACTCCACCGTTTTTCATGCAAGTCTGCTGCCTGAACCGGAAACTACATCGCTACAGTATTACCTCAGTGCAGCCGATAAAAAAGATCGTGTTTTCAGAAAACCCGCCGGTGCCCCGGATGATTACTATGTTCTTCATTTCGGCCCCGACAATGTGGAGCCGGAAATTGAACATGAGCCCATTCCTTATTTCTTCGATACAGAGGGCGATTTGGAAATTTTTGCCAGGGTAACCGATAACCTGGGTGTGGATACTGTTTTTGTGGAGTATTCCATCAATGGGGCCGCCCAGGATGCGTTTGGTTTAACGCCCGATTCAGGTGCGGTGTTTTCCGGTGTCTTTCCGTTAAGTAACTTTGCACTGAACGATGGCGATGAAATAAAGTACAGTATCACAGCACAGGATGCGTCCGATGCCCAAAATACCCGAACGATTCCTTCCGGAGATGTTTTTTCTTTTAACATTGAAAAGATGTTTGACCCCATTGGTTCGTATGTGAACGATTTTAACAGCCCTACGCCAGATTTTATCCTGTCTGATTTTGATATCTATGAAGAAGACAATTTTGAGAACGGCGCGTTGCACAGCCCGCATCCCTATCCGAGCCCCGATGAGGACGATGCCGAATTTAATTTTACCACGATTTTAAAACGTCCTGTTATTTTAAACGAAGAGGCCCTTTTAGCTTTCGATGAAATTGTTTTGGTGGAGCCCGGCAGTCCCGGCACCCAATACGGAGATTTTGAATTTTGGGATTACGTTATTGCAGAAGGAAGTAACAACCAGGGAAAAACCTGGCTGCCGCTTGCCGATGGGTACGATTCAAGGGATAACAGTACCTGGGAAGAAAACTACAACGAATCAATTACAGAGATGAATTCGTCCACCGTTGGGACGCCCGAATGGTATGTGAGGCGTGAAATTGATATGCTCGAAAACGGGAATTTTTCCGTTGGAGATACCATCCTCATCCGGTTCCGCCTGTTTTCCGATCCTTACGCCCACGGCTGGGGCTGGGCCATTGATAACCTGCAGGTACAAGCACCCGTTTCGGTGCAGCAGCCTGTTCTTTCGCCCGGAAATATTTCAGCATGGCCCAATCCATTCAACCGTTCGTTCAGGGTAAAAGTTGAACCCGTGAGGCCGGTGGATGAACTTCAATTGACCGTATATAATATGTACGGGCAAATCGTAAAATCGGTCACTCAAAAGAATGTTACGGGTGTTTTTTCCACCAAAATTGAGCTCGAAAAATCTGCCTCCGGAATCTATTTCCTGAAGGTGGCAGAGAGCGGGAAGCAGGTTTTTACAAAAAAAATGATTCAATTTTAAATTATATGGTTATCTTTGCTTGCAAATTAAAAGAAAATGAAATCGACAGCTGACAATACTTATTTTTACTGGTATTTTTATTTTGGTTCTAAAATCGGGATCAACCAGTAGGGTATTGTTATTGATGAAAATATTTTACGAAAGGTCCCGGATTATCCGGGGCCTTTTGTTTTTAGGGTAATTTGAAAATGAAAAGGGCATGAATATTACGATTATTGGACTTGGTTTAATTGGTGGTTCGCTGGCAAAAGATTTACGGCAGTCGAAATTCGCTACCGGATTAATTGGTGTAGAAGCCAGTGAACTGCATGCCAAAGAGGCGCTGGAGCTGGGATTGGTTGATCAGGTTCAGCCCCTGGAAGAAGGCGTCGGGAATGCCGATTTGGTGATTATCGCTGTTCCGGTTGACAAAGAGCTGAAGGTGTTGCCGGCAGTGCTCGACAGTATTGACAGCCACACCACGGTTACCGATATGGGTTCAACTAAAAAAGTGATAACTGAGCGGGTAAAAAACCATCCGCGCAGAAAGCAGTTTGTTCCGGCCCACCCCATGTCAGGTACCGAATATTCCGGCCCATCGGCTGCGCTCGAAGGTTTGTTCAGGGGTAAAATAGCCATTGTATGCGACCAGGAAGAAACCGGGCCCCAGCACCTGGCACTGATAGAAAAAATGTTTCAGGCACTGGGAATGGATATAGCCTACATGACTTCTGATGAACAAGACCACAGCACAGCCTTTGTTTCGCACCTGCCCCATGCGGCGGCATTTGCACTGGCTAACGCTGTGCTGGCAAAAGAAGACAGGAACATTATTTTCGACCTGGCCAGCGGGGGGTTTCGTTCTACCGTGCGCCTGGCAAAAAGTTCCTCTTCTATGTGGAATCCCATTTTTGAACAAAACAACCAATATGTGGTTGATTCTCTCGATGTGTATATCAAACACCTGCAGCAGTTTCGTGACTGTATGAAAAATAAACAGTTTGATAAGCTGGAAAAACTTATTCTGAGTGCCAATAAAATCCGCACCATTCTGGATGGGGAGAATCCCCATTTTTTTAAAAACGAAGAAACGATTGTAAAACTTTATACAAAACAGCAATGAGTACAAAATTTGAAATCAACCCGATAAAGGAATGGCTACCCCATATTGACAATCCATTGCTTATTTCGGGGCCCTGTAGTCTCGAGACAGAGCAGCAAACCCTTGAAACGGCCAAACTCCTGGCCAAGGACCGGCGCGTTTTTGTTTACCGCGGCGGTGTTTGGAAACCACGTACCCGCCCGGGCTCGTTCGAGGGGGTTGGTTCGGTTGGGTTAAAATGGTTGCAACTGGTGAAAAAAGAAACCGGGTTGCCTGTTGGTACCGAAATTGCCAATGCCCATCATACGGAAGAGGCCCTGAAAGCCGGGCTGGACGTGTTGTGGATTGGCGCCCGCTCAACTGCCAGCCCTTTTGTGGTGCAGGAAATTGCCGACGTGCTGAAAGGCAGTAATGCCGTGGTAATGGTTAAAAACCCCGTAAACCCCGATGTGCAGCTTTGGATGGGTGCCATTGAACGGGTGTACCAGGCCGGGATAAAAAATATTGTGGCCATCCACCGCGGGTTTACCCCGTTCAGGGATACCGTGTACCGGAATTACCCCAACTGGAAAACAGTGATTGAATTGCGCCGGCTTATGCCCAACCTCCCGGTCATTTGCGACCCAAGCCATATTGCCGGTAAACGCGAATATCTTTTTGACATTGCCCAAAAAGCATTTGATATGGGAATGGAAGGCCTGATGCTTGAATCGCACATCGACCCTTCATGTGCCCTGAGTGACGCTGCGCAGCAATTAACTCCTGCCGATTTGGGGAAACTGCTCGACCGACTGGTTATCAGGCATGAAACGGCCGACAATCCGGATTTTGAAAACCGGCTCGACTTGCTCCGTAACCGGATTGATGTGATTGACTCTGAACTGCTCGAGATGCTTGCTTCCCGTCTTGAAATTGTAAAACAAATAGGGAAATATAAACGGGAAAACAATGTTACGGCACTGCAAATCAATCGGTGGAGCCAGCTTATGGATGACCGGGTGAACCTGGGGAATAAGCTCGACCTGAACGATACCTTTGTGAAGATACTTTTTCAGCTTATCCACGAAGATTCTGTTCGCATGCAAACCGATATTATGGATTCAGAGTAATTTTTTTTGCAAGCAATGAAACAGCCCGTTTCATTGCTTTTTCAATTGGTTGGTAAGGGAGGAGTTCTTTCCCTACATAAATGAAAATAACAACCATCTTTTTATCTTCTGCGGCAGCGTAAAGCTGATGTTTGTTTAAACGGTACGCTTCGCGCATACGGCGCTTGATTAAATTGCGCCGTACGGCTTTTTTGAATAATTTTTTGCTAACCGTAAAAGCTGCTTTTGCCGGGTATTTACCGGGAAAATCTAATTCAGTGTAAACAACTTTCAGTGGATAAACCAGGAAGGAATTTCCCTCGGAAAATAGTTTTTCAATTTGCTTTTTACTTCGAAGCCGTTCCTCTTTTTTTAAGGAAAAGCGGGGGTGGGTTGGCATATTTTCCGGAGACTGATCCATGAAACAGTAAAAAAGGCCGTCCGGCTAAATTGACAGACAGCCTTCAAAGGTAAATATTTTTCTGCTCAGGTGTTTTTGTTGGCTTTTTTAATAAACTGTTCCAGCGCCATGGTCATTGAGGGAGCCTGGGCTGTAGGCGCTTCAATGTCGAGGCGCAGCCCGGCATCGCGCACCGCTTTTGCAGTGGTGGGCCCAAAGCTGGCAATGCGGGTTTCGTTTTGGGCGAAATCAGGAAAGTTTTGAAACAACGATTTGATGCCCGAAGGACTGAAAAATACAAGGATGTCGTAATTTACATCTTTCAGGTCCGACAAATCGTTACTGACCGTGCGGTACAAAATGGCTTTGGTGTATTTAAAACCCCCTTTGTCTAACAACTCCGGAATTTCCTGTTTGTGAATGTCTGAAAGCGGCACCAAAAACTTCTCCCCTTTGTGTTTTTTCATCACATTTATCAGGTCCGAAAATTTGCCGTTTCCGTAAAATATTTTCCGTTTGCGATAAACAATATATTTCTGCAGGTAGAAAGCGGTGGCTTCCGAAATACAAAAATATTTCATGGTATCAGGAATGGTAATACGAAGTTCCTGGCTGATTCGGAAATAATGATCGATTGCGGTACGGCTGGTAAAAATAACCGCTGTGTGTTCCAGGATATGAATACGCGTTTTCCTGAACTCTTTTGCTGAAATCCCTTCAACCTGGATAAATGGCCGGAAATCAATTTTTACATTGTTGTTTTCGGCCAAATCAAAGTAAGGGGACTTTGCCGTTGCCGGCTTTGGCTGTGAAACCAATATACTCTTGATTTTCAAAATACGCTTCTTTAAGTTAAATTATACCCGATTGTACCACCAAAATTTTATAAAGTAAAACCAAGGGTAAAAATTCAAGGGTACAAAAGTATAAAAACAGATATAATATTGAAAATTGTTTCCTGAATAAAATAAAAATACCCCGTTGAAGTTGCTTTAAATACATGAAAATAACTACCATAATGCCTGCATATACCGGAATGGTTGGATTTCCAAACGGGTAAAAAGCGATCAGTGCCACCACGGGAAATAAAATCAACCCGGCAACCCGGTTTACATTATCGATATTGAAAAAATACTCTTTCGTTTCCACGGTGGTTTCGGTAATCGTGCCAATCAGCAGGTAGAGCAGTTTTTTCACCATGAAGAATGCGATCGATATCCCGAGACAAAATAAAAACAGGTAGAAATTGGCGTAGGGGAAATCGAACCGGAAAAACCGGACCAACTGAAAAAGAAAGGCAGAAAAAACCAGGTAAAAATAAACATTGAGTATGTTTGCGCCGTGAAGCGAGGTATAATTTTTTTCACCGAACATTCGCAATGCAGTGGAGGTATTAAAAACCGACTGAACCAGGCTGCCCAGGTATTTTGACCACGAGCTCCTCACTGCTGCCAGCATTGCCAGCGAAAGCAAAAGCAAACCGGTAAGCCAGTCGGTTCCGGGCTGGTAATTTTCGTGCATGGGTAAAACAAGTCCCGGTTGGGAGGTACTTTCACCTGAAACCACAAAGTCGGTTTTGGGTGTGATATAGCGTGAACCATCTACCTCGATTTGCTGTTCGCGCTGCCACCAGCGGTAACGCAACTGAGCCGGAGTAGGGCCCTGTGCCTGATTTTGCACGGCGGTATCGGTTTGCTGCCCTGCCGTGTCGCGCACCCCGGCAGGCTCAAGCGGGGCTGGTGGCACACGTTCCATTCTTAACCCGCCTGTGTCCTGGCGGGCGGGTTGAATTTGTAAAGGTTCATTAGCCTTTACCGTATCCTGCCGGTATGTATTTGCCCCTTCCATATTTTTTATAGAATGCAAAGATACGTATAGATTCATTTATACTGATATTTACTAAAAGAATTAAATTTAGCCTATAGCCGGGTTTTGCCCTGCGGGTTAACGTTTTTTCACCATTTGGTTTCATTATAATTTTATAAATTGCATACTTATTTTGAAAAGGCATATGATGGACAAGTTGCAATGGACAAAAGAAATTTTTGGACCGAAACTGGAAATCTGGCGGAACAGGGAACTCATCGGGAGTATCCGTTGGGAGAGCATGGTAAGTTCCAAAGCCCAGGCCATGATTAACGGGAAGCTGTTTGTTCTCAACCGTGAATTTTTCCTGTCGAAACTGGAGATTTACGATGCCAACGACCAATCGCTGCTGGGAATGGTCATGGTTAACCTTTTTAACCCGCGCAGCGATGTGGTGATCAATGGCAAACGTTTTGAGCTGGAGATCCAAAATTTCTGGCAGTCACGCTGGTCATGGAAATTCAATGGGGAAGAGGTAATTGCTTATACTTCCAACGAATTTCTTACCAAAGACAAAGGCGAAATTGAACTTTACACCGCCACCAGCGAGGAGGTGGAAATCCTCATCCTGCTGGGGTTGTTTGTTCGAAACCAGTTTGTGCTTTTTATGCTGTTGCTGATTTTTATCCTGTTTTTGATAATTGTTTGATTCTTTCCTGATCAGAAAGGACAAAGGTCATTTCAAAACAGCTTCAATTGCCTCCAGCTCTTCCTGTGTAAACTCCCGTTTATTGAGCATTTCCACATTATCCTCAATTTGTTTTACCGAACTGGCGCCAATGAGCACAGTGGTAATCCGTTTGTCTTTAAGCACCCAGGCCAGGGCCATTTGTGCCAGCGATTGCCCGCGTTGAGAGGCAATTTCATTCAGTTTTACAATTTTGCCGTGTGCTGATTCCACTTGTTCTTTTTTCAGGAACACCTCCCGTGCAGCGCGCGAATTGTCGGGAATCCCGTGCAGGTATTTGTTGGTAAGCAGCCCCTGTGCCAGCGGCGAAAACGGGATGCAACCAACGCCTTCTTCACCAAGTACATCCAGCAGTTCGTCTTCTACCCAGCGTTCGAACATGGAGTAACGTGGCTGGTGGATCAGGCAGGGTGTGCCCAGCTCTTTCAGTATTCTGACGGCCTCGCGGGTCATGTCGGCAGGGTAGTTGGAAATACCTGCATACAAAGCTTTTCCTGATCGTACGGCATGGTCCAGTGCCCCCATGGTTTCTTCCAGCGGAGTGTCAGGATCGGGCCGGTGCGAATAGAAAATATCCACGTATTCGAGGCCCATGCGTTTTAAACTTTGGTCGAGGCTGGCAAGCATATACTTGCGGCTGCCCCATTCGCCATACGGACCGGGCCACATAAGATAGCCGGCTTTGGAGGAAATAACCAGCTCATCGCGGTAAGCGCTGAAGTCCTGTTTCAGGATTCTGCCGAAGTTTTCTTCTGCCGAGCCCGGAGGCGGGCCGTAGTTGTTGGCCAGGTCGAAATGGGTGATTCCCAAATCGAACGCCCGGTGTAACATGGCACGGCCATTTTCCAACAGGTCGATTCCCCCGAAATTGTGCCATAAACCCAGCGAAACAGCCGGAAGTTTCAGTCCCCATTTCCCGCAGCGGTTATAAGTCATTGAATCGTAACGGTTTTCTTTTGGTAGATAAGTCATGATAAAAAAATTTTTAGTTGGTTAAACATTATCCTTTTGAATTTTTTTCTGAAAGGTACCTTTTTTTCAGGACCATTGAATTTCACCAGGGTTATTTTTTTTGCTGCATAATCCAGTAAAGGCCTTTTAATCCAGGCCGGATATCATCGGTTTTCAGCAAAACAATTATTTTTTCAATGTAAGCCAATGTTCCCCATCCTATGGCGATATAGTAAAACCAGAGGTTAAAACCCCAAACGAAAAGGACAAAAAAGAAAGCACCCTGCAGGTATCCTGCCGCCACAGCGCCGTAAAGGTGCAGGCCCGGAATTTTTCCAAACCGGAGAAAGGCCACCACATAACTGAGGACAAAAACACCCAGGAAAACGAACAACAGCCACGCATGGGGTTGAATAACCGGCCATTTAAAGGCAAACAAACCATACAGGGCAAGAATATACGTGCCAATATCACCCAGGTTATCCATTGCAGCGCCAAAGCGGGTAACCTGCTTAAAAGCACGGGCCAGGAATCCGTCCACAATATCGCTTACCAGGTTGATGCTCAGTAAAACCACAAACACTCTTTCGTAATCCAGCAGGGCAAAAACCAGAATAACCGGGAACATCAACACCCGGTATAAACTGATGGCATTGGGAATATTCAGGATATTTTCATTTTTGTACATTACTCTCATAAACTTGTTTTTTCATTTTTTACTGGTTAAACATTTTTCAGTATAAAATTAAAGCATTAACAGCAAAACGAGTAAAACGCTTAGGGGAATAAGCAGGTTGTCGCTGCCTTTCCAGCTAAACATTTCGGTCAGGGTGCTTACAAATGCAATAATAACGGCCAGCCAGAAAGTTTTCAGGTCAAGTTTTTCCTGATTGAAATAGATCGCGATGATAGTGATGATAAAGCAGGACACAAAAAACGAAGCGGAACCCAACCAGGTTTTTTGCAGCGTTTTGTTAAAAATCCTGATTTGGTGGTTGTATTGTTGCAAATTGATTCCGAGGATGCCTGCCACCGGATCGCAAATGGCCAGCACCAATATGGGCAGGATAAACAGAAACCGGTCGTTCAGCAGGTGCGAAACGAGAAAGGTGAGGTAAATGGCCGCCGGTAAAAGGTAACTCCCAACGGAAATCCGGTCAATATCGTGGATGGATCTCAGGTAGCTGTGGTTCCTGCTTGCGAACAACAAAACAAAAAAAACAATGGCCAGCGCCAGTACATACCAGTGATCATCGAAAAGATAGGGAAATGTGATGGTGGAAAGGGTGGCCGTAAAATGGGCAAATTTCCGGGTAATTTCACCTTTAAGGTTTAGCCTGCGGTAAACCATTTCGTTGAAGGTGAGCAACATTGCGAAGGCGAATAAAAATATAATTGTCAGACCAATTTGAGTACCCATGTTTAAATATAGTTAAAAGTTCCCAGTATTTCAAGCAATGCAATCCATGCCCCTCCTGCAATGAGGCTGTCGAACCGGTCGAGAAAACCTCCGTGCCCCGGGATCAACCGGGAAAAGTCTTTGACCTTGTATTTTCTTTTAAATAAAGAGGCAGCGAGGTCGCCTGTAAATGCAAACAAAACGATTCCCGTTGCCAGCAACATGGCCGGAACTGCCTGCCCTCCGGCCAGCCCTTTCAGCAGGAGTGAACTGGCAATGGCAATCAGTGCCCCTCCCATAAATCCTTCGAGTGTTTTGCCGGGACTAATGGCCGGTAAAATTTTTGTTCTGCCCGTTAACTGTCCGCTAATCTGGCTGAATGCATCGAAAATGGAAAGCACCAGGAATGTAAACAGGATAAGGTCGCGGTTCAATTGGCTGAAATGAAGAAAAAGCAGGCAGAATAGGAGGAACAGCAGCAGGGAAATTCCCCAGAAGATTTTATTGCGGTATCCCGACAGCCGGAAAAGGTATATTATTTCTCCCACGCCAACGCCTGCAATAAGATAACTCAGGTACCTGAAAATTACCGGGTTGATGATGATGCTGAAAAACAGGGCATGGATAATGAAAAAATAGGCAATGAATTTTACCCGGTTCATTCGGGCGGTTTGCTGATCTTTTTTCCGGTTAATAAAATAAAAACCAATTCCGCCCAGTACAAAATAAGAGAGGATAATGAAGTAAATGGTTCGAATCATATCAGGATATTATCAGTATTATTCCTAAAACAATCATAATGAAGGCAAATAGTTGCCTGATGTGGTATTCTGATTTGGTCAGGGTAATTCCGGCCAGCAATCGTGGACCGGCAAATGCACCTATCACAGTGCCCGCTGTAAGAAAAAGCACCAGGGTCATGTCAATTTCGCCAATAAGAAAATGGCCTGCCAGCGCCGAAACGGTGTTAATAAGTACTACCAGAAGGGAAGTGCCCGCCACCAGCCGGATAGGGGTTCGCAGGGCAACCAGTCCGGCAAGTACAGGGGCAGCTCCGCTCGTCCCAAAAGCGCCGCTTATAATACCTCCGGCAAAACCATACGCTGTTCCTCCGGTAATTTTGGCGGACGAAATTTTTCCGGTTGTTTCATTTTCTTTTGTTTTATTCCTTTTGCCCTTCAGGCTGTTTATAATTATTAGCA
>CAYRBS010000065.1:0-10731 GCA_964422335.1 uncultured Mariniphaga sp.
CTCTTTTATTGTTCTTTTTGTCCGAATCCATTATTTTTGCCCCAAAAAGAAAATGCTTTTACACAACAGGATTAACAAAGAGGAGCTGAAAAAGCGGTTGATGGAAGAAACCTTCCGACGCAAAACCATCTCTTTTTACAAATACCATTACCTTGATAATCCCCATGAATTCAGGGACAATATTTACCGTGACTGGTTCGCGCTCAACTGTTTTGGGCGCATTTATGTAGCCCGCGAGGGCATCAATGCCCAGATGAGTGTACCTGAACATTATTTTGATGAATTTTTAGCGACATTTGAGAAATACGACATCCTGAAAAAGATTCCCGTAAAATATGCCATTGAAGACGACGGAAAATCGTTTTACAAACTCACCATAAAAGTACGGCCCAAACTGGTCGCCGACGGGCTGGACGAAGGAACCTACGATGTGACCAACGTGGGAAAACACCTGAGCGGACTGGAATTTCATGAGTTGGCCGGAAAAGAAGATTCGGTAGTGGTGGATATGCGTAATTTTTATGAAACTGAAATCGGACATTTTGAAGGCGCCATTTGCCCGGAGGCAGATACTTTCCGCGAAGAACTGGAAATGGTAACCGGCCTGTTGCAGGATGAAAAAGACAAAAAAATTCTGCTGTATTGCACCGGCGGCATCCGCTGTGAAAAAGCCAGCGCTTACCTGAAATATCAGGGATTTCGGGATGTGAACCAGTTGCATGGGGGTATCCTGGAATATGCACGGCAAATAAAGTCGGCCAACCTGGAATCTAAATTTGTGGGCAAAAATTTTGTGTTCGACGAGCGGTTGGGAGAAAGTGTAAACGGAGAAATTATTTCGAAATGCCACCAGTGCGGAAAACCCTGTGATACGCATACCAATTGTGCCAATAACAGTTGCCACCTGCTGTTTATTCAGTGTGATGAGTGTAAAGAAAAATACGACGGCTGCTGCACCCCGGAATGCTTGGAAGAAAAAGCCGGAAAACGTGCGTTAAATACGGAAAACCGTTATATTTTCGGCAACAGGAAAAAATACCGGAAAAGTTTGGCGTTGGTTCGCTCGGAACAAAAAATTTAGTTCAATGTTTGTTCTTACCTCGTTTTTCAAGTTATATTTAAATCATCATTTTCTGCTGTCGTTCGAAGAAGTGAAACGAATGAAAAATCCTTCTTATATTCAGCAGATTTCTCCTCCTTCGTCGTCGAAATGACAGGAAAGTTTAAAGTATGCACAACTTCTGGCAACATCTCGAAAAACCTGCATTTAGCCTGGCTCCTATGGAGGATGTCACCGATACGGTTTTTCGTGAAATAGTACTGGGAATGTCGGCGCCGGGAAAGCTGAACATAGTTTTTACCGAATTTACTTCAGTGGAAGGGATGAACCACCCGAAAGGGCGCGAACGGGTTTCGGAAAGGCTCATTGTGAATGAATCAGAAAGGAGTCTGCTGAAAAAAATGAATGTGAAACTGGTAGCGCAAATCTGGGGACGAAATCCGGAAGTTTACCACAAAATAGCAAAGGATATTTCTGAAAATTATATATTCGACGGGTTGGACATAAACATGGGCTGCCCGGTAAAAAAAGTGATTAAGACCGGTTCATGCAGCGCCCTGATTGGCGAACCTCAGTTGGCAAAGGAAATTGTTGCAGCTACCAAAGAAGGAACGAATCTGCCCGTGAGCATTAAAACCCGCACCGGAATAAAAACACACCAGACCGGTGAGTGGATTGAACACCTGCTGGAAGCAGAGCCGGCTGCTATTATCCTGCATGGCCGTACACAAAAAATGCAGTCGGATGGCGAAGCTGACTGGCAGGAAATTGCCCGGGCAGTTCAAATAAAAAACCAGGTAAAACCACACATTCCTGTTCACGGAAACGGCGATGTGGTTTCATTTACAGATGGGTTAAAAAGAATTGAGGAAACCGGCGCCGACGGGGTGATGGTTGGCCGTGGCATTTTTCAAAACCCCTGGTTTTTTGATCCTGAAAAAACAGATATTTCAGAAGAAGACCGGATTAAAAAACTTCTTCAGCATACAAAACTCTTTGAAAAAACATGGGGCGGAATAAAAAATTTCAATATGCTGAAAAGGTTCTACAAGATTTATATGAACAGTTTTCCGGGGGCTGCCAAAATACGGGCACGTTTGATGGAAGTGAAAGATTATGAGGAAGTTTACAGCTATTTTGGAGCTTCCCGTGCATCGATTTCCTGACCCCCCGCGACTGAACGACAAAAAAAATCCCTGCCTCATCACAGACAGGGACTTTCTATTGTTCATTTGCAATAATTTACATGATGCTTGATCGAGAAACGGGTTACAGCACCAATATTTTTTCGTTCAGTTTTTTGGCTTCTTCGCCAATATATAACCTGAAACCTTCTTCGGTTTTCCACTGGTCTTTATCGAGCCCCCAAACCGAAAAGAAATAGTGTTTTGCCGGCTGGTTGCTTTCACAATGCTGGCCAATGTAATAGGTTTCGGAAATAATATGGCTGAACCCTTTTTCGGGAACGGTTTCGTAACCAAGCTCAAAAAAGTTGGTATCGGTGGTCCGTCCAATTTTTCCTGCTTCTGAATCGGGCACCAACACAGCCATTCCAAGCTCATCGTCGTTCAGCGACTGCACATCATGGGTGCCGATACACTGGAAACCGTCTGCCTGAAATTCAAAAGGTTCTTTTTCTAAATGGCTGGTAACAATACCTGTCACAATTTGAGAACCTTCAGGGCAACCGGTTACCGTTACATCCGATTCAAACCAGTATTTTCCGGGATAAATAGCGATTTTCTCCACTGCTTCGAGCATTTCGCCATCCACATCCCAGCCTTCGTACCGTAATTCAAAAACCGAACGGACCGGGCCCTCTGTGAGCTTTTGGTATTCGTAAACTTCGGTAGAACCAAGCCGGAACAGCGAATCGTTTTTCAAAAGCGCAATTCCCCCGGATCCCAGCGAACTCCCGCAATGCAGCACATCCATTCCCCAATCGGCCAGTTCATGGTAATCGCCCAGTTCAGGAGTATGGATTTTGTCGATGATCATTTCCGGCATCCGTTTCCCGAAAAGGTCTTTTACATTGCGGCAGTCGAAATAATTACGGAACCCGATTTTGTCGTTTTCCCAGTTTACACTTTCGCCCTGGGCAATTACTTCAAAACTATCGGTGCAGGGCAACGCCTGGTAATTATCTACTTCCTCAAAAGAACCGTCTTCCTGTTCAATTCCCAAACGCAGGTTGGTGCGTTTTTCAAATTCAGGTGGGTAATTGCTCCCGTCGGTCCATTCCACAATTATTTCCTGTGTTTGGTTTGGTTCAAAGTCGAGAAGCAATGCCAATTCGTCCCAGTTGCCGTCGTTGTTCATGTCGTCCAGCTGGAAGGGGACCATCGAATTGGTTTCATCTCTGAAAACCGGAAATTTACCTTCTTCCAGGCCAACCTTTTGCTGGATTTCTTCTTTTGTCAAAACGATTACCTCATCGGGCCTTTCCACATCTTGCGGGTTCGAAAACGAAAGGGAGGCTTCCTTTTCGCAAGAGAAAAAGAAGCCAGCCATTAACGATAGGAATATTAATTTTGTTTTCATTTTAATCCTGAATTTCATTTTCACCTTTCACATAACCGAAATTGGCCAGGATTCCACCGTCAACATACAATACATGGCCATTGACAAAATTACTGGCTTTTGATGACAGGAAGAGGGCTGCATTTGCAACGTCTTCGGGTTCGCCCCAGCGGCCTGCCGGTGTGCGTGTCATAACCAGGTCGTTGAACGGGTGCCCGCCTTCGCGGATAGGTGCTGTTTGTGCGGTTGCAATGTAACCGGGGCCAATGCCGTTCACCTGGATGTTGTATTTGGCCCATTCGCAGGTCATGTTGGCAGTGAGCAGTTTCAAGCCACCTTTTGCCGAGGCGTAGGCCGAAACAGAATTACGGCCATAAACGCTCATCATGGAACACATATTGATGATTTTCCCCGAACGTTTTTCTATCATTTTTGGAACTACACGTTTGGAAACGATAAACGGAGCCACAAGGTCCACATCGATTACCTGTTTGTACTCGGCCACGGGCATGTCGAGAATCGGAACCCGCTTGATGATACCCGCGTTGTTGACCAAAATGTCGATGTTGCCCACTTCTTTTTCAATCTGCGAAATTCCCCTGTCCACGTCAGCTTCGTCAGTTACGTCGAATTTCAGGGTGTAAACGTCGATGCCGTCAGCGGCATATTCCTTTTTACAACTTTCCAGTTTTTCCCCGGAAATGTCATTCACACAGATTTTAGCACCTGCTTTCCCAAGCACTTTCCCAATGGCCATCCCAATTCCATGGGTGCCACCTGTTACCAGGGTAATTTTTCCAGTTAAATCAAATAATTCGTTCATTGATATGATGTTTTTTTGTGTTAAAAATGAAATGATTTTTTAATCCTTAATTGCATGATCGGCCGGAAAATTAGTCCCGTTCGCTATCCTTTTGGCCTTCCCGATTGCCGGGTTGGCAATTATACGCATCACAGAAACCGGGAATTACCTTAAACTTTTCGGATCAATATGGTCCATGTCGGTATAATCGAGGTTTTCGCCTGCCATACCCCAAATGAAAATGTAGTTGCCAGTTCCTGCTGCCGAGTGGATCGACCAGGTAGGCGAAATCACCGCCTGCTCGTTGTGCATCCAGATATGGCGGGTTTCAGTTGGCTGGCCCATAAAGTGGCAGATGGCCTGATTATCATCCAGGTTAAAGTAGAAATACACCTCGTTCCGGCGGCTGTGCTGGTGAGGAGGCATCGTATTCCATACACTGCCGGGTTTCAGTTCGGTCATTCCCATCTGCAACTGGCAGGTATCCACCACGTCATTAATTAAAAGTTGGTTGATGTTCCTTTCGTTGGAAGTTTCGAGCGATCCCTTATGCAGCACGTTGGCATCGGCCAGTGTAATATGTTTCACCGGATATTCTTTATGGGCCGGTGCTGAGTTGATGTAAAAATGAGCCGGTTTTGCCGGATCATCTGAACGGAATTCCACCTCTTTGCTGCCTTTGCCAATGTAAATGGCATCTTTAAAATTCATTTTGTACTCGGTACCATCCACCCAAATACTTCCGGCTCCTGCCACATTCATAACGCCTACTTCGCGGCGGTAGCAGAAAAATTCTGCTTTTAGCGGGTCGATTGGTTCCAGTTTCAATGGTTTGTCAACCGGTACGGCGCCTCCCAGGATAAACCGTTCAATGGATGAGTAAACCAACCGGATGTTTCCCGGTTCCATTACTTTCTCTACTAAAAATTCTTTCCTAATCCTTTCGGTATCATACTTTTTGAAATCATCAGGATGGTATGCATACCTTTCTTCGTAAATTGTTGCCATAATATTTTACTGTTTTAAATGTTGTTGCCGTTTTAATGCTTCCAGGTAATAATAATCTGCATAGTTAATAGCTACGTCAACTTCACTGTTTTTTGGTTTGTGCCCAACGCTGTGTTTTAAAAGGAATCCTCCGTTGGTTCCGTCGTTGGCCCTGTATTCTTCTGAGGTCAGGCTTTCAGTAATTTTATTTCCAGCATCCAGGTATTTTTCCCCTTTTTCAGAAAGGGTGCTTAATTCCAACATTGCCGAAGCGGTGATAGCTGCAGCAGAGGCATCGCGGTGAGTGTCGGGGATATCCGGGTCGTTAAAGTCCCAGTAGGATACCATGTCTGCTGGAAGATTATCCAGAATAAAATCGCCAATTTCCTCGGCTGCCACCAGGTATTTTTCATCTCCGGTTTCGCGGTAAGTCATGGTATATCCGTAAAATCCCCATGCTTGTCCTCTTCCCCAGGCCGATTCGTGGTTCAGCCCCTGGTGGGTATGTTTTTCAACAGGTTCACCTGTGAGGGTGTCATAACTCACAACGTGGTAAGAACTCATGTCATCCCTGAAATGGTTTTCCAGTGTAACATCGGCGTGAGAAACAGCAACATCCCTGTATTTGGGATCGCCGGTAACTTCCGATGCCCAGAACAACATTTCCAGGTTCATCATATTATCTACTATAACCGGAAACTCCCAGTCGCCGTGATCCCATGATTTGATACAACCAACTGTGGGATTAAACCGGGTAATCAATGACTCTGAAGCCTGAATAACAGCCTCTTTGTATTCTTCGTTCCCGGTGAGCCGGTAAGCATTTCCGAAACTGCAAAATACCATAAATCCCAGGTCGTGTGTGTTTGTACGGTGTTGTACACCATCAAGTTTCACGGTGTTCTCAACGGCTGCGTCTTTCCAGTATTCGTCACCGGTCATTTCATACATCTGCCAGTACGACCCGGCAGGGAACCCGCAGGTCCAGTCGTTGATTCCAACCATCCAGTATCCACCGTCTTCATCGGGGTACGAACGGGGTACCATATCACTGGGAGTGGCTTCAACCAATCCTTTTAGCTGTTCGCTTAACTCTTCTTGTAACTGGGTATAATCCAATTCATTGCCTTTTTCTCCCGAGCAGGAAGCAATAATTACGGCAACCAACAAAATAAATAAACTTTTCAATTTCATATTTTTTCAGATTTTTCACACAAATATAAAACGAAAATATTTAAATTGCAATCGATTGCGGGATTAAAATATTTTTTTTAGCTTTACGGTCAAATACTAAATCATGGAAAAACCAAACGAGACAACGATACACGATATTGCAAAAAAGCTGAATGTATCGGCTTCAACTGTTTCGAGAGCACTTAATAACAATCCGATTATCAGTGAATCTACGCGTAAGCTGATTGAAAGGACGGCAAAAGAAATGGGGTACCGTCCCAATATACTGGCGGCAAATTTCCGTACCAGGCGAACCAATACCATTGGTGTGGTGCTTCCGCTTATCAACCGGCATTTTTTCTCCTCCGTTATCAGCGGTGTAGAGGAAGTGGCATATAGTCAGGGGTTTGCGGTAACCATTTCTCAATCGAATGACAACTATGAAAAAGAGACAAAAATTGCGCAAACCCTGTTTTCCAACCGGGTTGACGGGCTTATTGTTTCCATTGGTATGCAAACAACCAGTTTTGACCACCTCAGACTTTTTTCGGAAAGAAATGTACCGCTGGTTTTTTTCGATAGGATAGTAGATGAAATTGAAGCTCATAAAATTGTTGTAGATGATTACCGCGGCGGGTTTAAGGCCACCAAACATTTGATTGAGCAGGGAGGAACGCGTATTGCTCACATTGGTGGTCCGTTGAACCTGAAAATTTATCAAAAACGGCTTGACGGATACAGTGATGCCATGAAAGAAGCCGGCCTTGCTATCGACGACTCAATGCTTATACACAACAGCCTGACCCGGGAAGAAGGGACAAAAGCGATAAAGAAACTACTGAAAAACCCGCAACGACCCGATGCCATTTTCTGTGCAAATGATACCACCGCACTAAGTGTTATAATCCATTTACGTGAAGTAGGAATAAAAGTCCCCGATGATATTTTAATTGTTGGGTTTAGTAACGAACCGTTTTCAGAAGTGGTAACGCCTTCCATCAGCACCATCAGGCAACCGGGATTTGAAATTGGAAGGAAAGCGGCTGAATTACTGATTAATCAAATCAAAATTAAAGACAATAAACCTTTCGAATTTCAAAAAATTGTTATGCCCACCGAACTTATCGTCAGGAATTCATCTGTCAGAGGAAAATAATTCCCAAAAAATAGTTTCATCCTGCATGTTAACGAAATGACATTTCAAAGTTGACATGATACTAACTCATAATATATAATACGTGATGTATTCTTTGAAAAACATTTTTAAATTTACATTAAGGTTCAGTTTTATTTGATTGAAAACAAATGTTGGTTTTGAAACTGTGAAAATTAATGGTTAATTTGTATTCGTTTAGCATTCAGGAATTAAACCTGAAAATGTTTTTAATAAATTGTTCAATTAAATAAATTTTAAAACTTACTGTACTATGTCAAAAATTAAAATAGGTATTAATGGTTTTGGGCGAATCGGACGTTTGGTTTTCCGCGCAGCCGTAAAAAAAGACAATGTAGAAATCGTTGGTATTAACGACCTGCTGGATGTGGATTACATCGCTTACATGCTCAAATACGACTCTACCCATGGGATTTTCGATGGTGAAGTTTCTGTAAAAGATGGTAAGCTGGTTGTAAACGGACAAGCCATCCGGGTTACTTCTGAAATGAACCCTGCCGATTTAAAATGGAATGAAGTAGGCGCAGAATACGTTGTTGAATCAACCGGCCTGTTTCTGACCAAAGAAAAAGCACAGGGGCATATTGACGCAGGAGCTAAAAAAGTGATCATGTCTGCTCCGTCGAAAGACGATACGCCGATGTTCGTAATGGGTGTAAATAACGAAAAGTACACCAATGATATGACATTCGTTTCAAATGCATCGTGTACTACCAACTGCCTGGCTCCGATAACCAAAGTGCTTCACGATAGTTTTGGTGTTGTGGAAGGTTTGATGACTACCGTTCACGCTACTACTGCTACTCAGAAAACGGTTGACGGCCCTTCGAAAAAAGACTGGCGCGGTGGCCGTGGTGCCGGACAAAACATTATTCCTTCTTCTACTGGTGCAGCCAAAGCGGTTGGTAAAGTTATTCCTGAATTGAACGGAAAACTTACCGGTATGGCTTTGCGTGTGCCTACTCCCAATGTTTCGGTTGTTGACCTCACCGTACGCCTGGAAAAGGGTGCATCGTATGAGGCTGTTTGCGAAGCAATGAAAAAAGCTGCTGAAGGTGAATTGAAAGGCGTTTTGGGTTATACCGAAGATGCTGTTGTTTCAAACGACTTCCTTGGTGATTCACGTACTTCTATTTTTGATGCAGGAGCCGGGATTGGCCTGAATGACAATTTTGTTAAAGTGGTTTCGTGGTACGACAACGAATGGGGATACTCAGCAAAAGTTGTTGAACTTGTCGAGTATATGGATTCCGTAAAATAATTCATAAAAAGCCAACCTGTTTTTTTTAAATAGGTTAACCAATTTTTAATGATATATAAAAAACCTGCGGGGAATAATCCTCGCAGGTTTTTTTGTGCCCTGTTCAGAAAACAGGCAGCTTTTTTTTATACCCCCTGGTCTTTCTAAAAACGTCGGAATCGATTTATTGGCTTTTTTGTGTATTGTGCAGCAAGAAAAAAGCCGGAGCAATGTTGCACCGGCTTTTTCAGGTTTTTATTTCTCTTGAAGAAGAGGTTTTACTCTTCGGTGTTGGAAAAATCCATGGCAGCCATACGTTTATAAGAGTTATAGCGCCATTTTGCATTCTCCTCTGCCGAAGCAAACAATTCATCGGCTTCTGCCGGGAACGATTTTTTCAGGGAAGTGTAACGTACTTCACCGTTCAGGAAATCCTGGAATTTGCTCCAGTCCGGAGTTTTGGAATCGAGCTGGAACGGGTTTTTACCTTCATTTTCCAGCAACGGGTTGTAACGGAACAACGACCAGTAACCTGAAGCAACGGCTCTTTTTTCTTCTTCCTGTGTGCTTCCCATGCCTGCTCTCAGTCCGTGACTGATGCAGGGTGCGTATGCAATAATGATAGACGGCCCCGGATAAGCTTCAGCCTCCTTAACCGCTTTCAGGTACTGGGTTTGGCTGGCTCCCATAGCAACCTGTGCAACATATACATATCCGTAGGTCATCATCATGGCGCCGAGGTCTTTTTTACGGATTTTTTTACCCGATGCAGCAAATTTTGCCACTGCCCCTACGGGAGTTGCTTTTGACGACTGTCCGCCGGTGTTGGAATACACCTCGGTGTCGAGCACCAGTACATTTACATCTTCACCACTGGCCATCACATGGTCGAGGCCTCCGTAGCCAATATCGTACGCCCAGCCGTCTCCGCCAAATACCCAGATTGATTTTTTCACCAGGTATTGTTTTAACTTCAGGATTTCTTTGGCGTAGTTGCTCTTGCTTTTTTCAATTGCTTCGAGCACTTTATTCGAAGCTTTTACCGAACCGTCGGCGTTGTCTTTGTTTTCAAGCCAAAGGCTGAAAGCTTCTTTTTCGGCATCCGATGCTCCGTTAGTCAAAGCATTGTTCATAATGTCGGTCAGCCGGTTACGCTGAGCTGTAACACCTTCTGAAAAACCAAAGCCATATTCGGCATTGTCTTCAAATAACGAATTGGCCCATGCCGGCCCATGGCCTGATTCCTGGTGCTGGCAATAAGGAGTGGAAGGAGCTGAACCTCCAAAAATAGAAGAACATCCGGTAGCATTGGCAATCATCATTCGTTCGCCAAACAACTGGGTAATGAGTTTTATGTAAGATGTTTCGCCGCATCCGGCACATGCGCCGGAAAATTCGAACAGTGGCTGGGCAAATTGTGAATTTTTTACCGATTTTGTTTTATCCACTACTTTTTCTTTCAGCGAAACCTTGTCCACCATATAATCCCACCGTTTAATTTCGTCCTGCTGGGAGTCCAGCGGTTCCATAACCAGTGATTTGACTTTCGACGGGCATACTTCCACGCAATTGCCGCAACCTGTACAGTCGAGCACACTTACCTGGATGCGGAAATGCAGTCCGTTGAAGAATTTCGACGGGGTGGCAACGCGGGTTTCAGTCCCTTCGGGTGCGGCTTCCACTTCCTCGTCGGTTAACAAAAATGGACGGATACAGGCGTGCGGACAAACGTAGGCACACTGGTTACACTGGATGCAGTTTTCGGCCTGCCATTC
>CAYRBS010000066.1:0-10657 GCA_964422335.1 uncultured Mariniphaga sp.
TTTTCTACAAGCCTTGCCAGTTCAAATTTTAAAGAGGTTCCTTCTGAGTTGGTGTTTTTGCTTATTTCTTCAAGTGAGAAGGAATAACTCTCAACCGACAATAAATGCTTGATATACTCTTTTGCTCTCACTTTAGTAGAATTTACCCAAAAGTAGCAAAAAAGACTACTTATCAAGAATTAATACTAAGATTTTTTTGGGTGGGTAGGAGATTTTAGCTCTTTTGGTTTTCAGGATTGGGGTTGTGTGGTAAGAAAAACCTAATGTGCTAAAGCGTGTGGTATTTTTTTCAGCAATTAAAAACAGAAAAAAAAATTTAGCCCGGATTATTCACGATAATCCCTATCTCCCATAGCGACTAAGATTCAGTAAAACTTTTTTTAAAAAGTTCAACTTCATCTAAGTCGGGATTAACCTTAACTTTATTCATATTTATAAGAATTTATGAATAGTTCAGGTTAGTTTCCCTGTAATTTCTTGTATTTAAATCTTTTAGGAGCAGAATCACCCAGCCGTTTTTTCCGGTTTTCTTCGTAATCGGTAAACGAACCTTCGAAAAAATATGCCTGCGAATCGCCTTCAAAAGCCAGGATATGGGTGGCAATACGGTCGAGGAACCAGCGGTCGTGCGAAATAACCACTGCACAACCTGCAAAGTTTTCCAGTCCTTCTTCCAGGGCACGCAGGGTGTTCACGTCGATGTCGTTGGTCGGTTCGTCCAGCAGCAGCACATTGCCTTCCGATTTCAATGCCAGCGCCAGGTGCAGGCGGTTACGCTCGCCGCCGGAAAGCACCCCGCATTTTTTCTCCTGGTCGGCGCCGTTAAAGTTAAACCGTCCCACATATGCCCGTGCATTCTCCTGGCGGTTACCCAGCAGAATGGTTTCTGTTCCTCCGGAAATAACCTCGAAAACCGACTTTTCCGGGTCAATCGCTTTGTGGGTCTGATCGACGTAACTGATTTTTACGGTATCCCCTATTTCTATCCGGCCTGAATCGGGTTCCAGCTGGTTCATTATCATTTTGAACAGCGTGGTTTTTCCTGCGCCGTTGGGCCCGATGATTCCGATAATTCCGGAACGGGGAAGCTTGAAAGACAAATCGTCGAATAACAGGCGGTCGTCAAACCGTTTGGAAACCCCTTCCATTTCAATGACTTTATCGCCCAGTCGCGGGCCATTGGGAATAAATATTTCAAGTTTTTCCTCTTTCTGTTTTACATCTTCGTTCACCATTTTATCGTAAGCGTTCAAACGTGCCTTCGATTTAGCCTGCCGTGCCTTTGGGGCCATGCGCACCCATTCCAGTTCCCGTTCCAGGGTCCTGCGCCGTTTTTGACTTCCTTTTTCTTCCTGTTCCAGCCTTTTGGTTTTCTGTTCCAGCCACGAACTGTAATTTCCTTTCCATGGAATTCCCTGTCCGCGGTCGAGTTCCAGTATCCAACCTGCTGCATTGTCGAGAAAATAGCGGTCGTGTGTAATGCAAATCACTGTCCCTTTGTATTGCTGCAGGTGGGTTTCGAGCCAGAGGATACTTTCGGCATCGAGGTGGTTGGTAGGCTCGTCGAGTAACAAAACATCGGGTTCCTGCAACAGCAGGCGGCACAATGCCACACGGCGGCGTTCTCCCCCTGAAAGTTCGTTCACCGGCTGGTCGTTTGGAGGGCATTGCAGTGCATCCATGGCACGTTCCAAACGGCTGTCTAAATTCCAGGCATCCAACTGGTCGATTCGCTCCTGAAGCTTGGCCTGTTCTGCCATCAATTTATCCATCTCATCCGGGTTTTCATAAACTTCCGGCAGGCCAAATTTTTGATTGATTTCCTCGTAGGTATTCAGTACATCCACCACTTCCTGTACGCCTTCTTTTACAACGTCAATTACTGTTTTGGACTCATCCAGTTGGGGTTCCTGTTCGAGCATACCCACTGAATAGCCGGGTGCAAAAACCAGCTCGCCGTTGAAATTTTTTTCAACTCCGGCTATAATACGCAGCAGCGTAGATTTTCCCGAGCCGTTCAGTCCGATGATACCAATTTTGGCGCCCAGGTAAAAGGACAGGGAAATGTCTTTGATGATGGTTTTGCTGCTTGCCGGGTAATTCTTACTTACCTTGTACATCGAGAAAATTATCTTCTTATCGTCGCTCATTGTGCTGTGCTGTTTTAATATTTTGTTTGGTGCAAAATTAGAAAAAGATTAGGATTAAGCATTGCGGGTATTTGAACCGGGGCGATACGTTTATTTGTTCGGTGGAAGATAAACTTCGGAAAAATTACAGGTTGTCTGTTTCTTCCTGGTAGTCAAACTGCAAATCTTCGTGGAGCATGGAAAGCACTTTCCGGATGCGCAAAACCTGGCGCTGGTAAATATTGGAAACCACACGGCCGGAGTTTATCCTGAGCCCTGCATCTCTCATTTTTTTACAGAAATAGAGGCGCAATTCAATTTCTGTTTGTTTCGAACCGGAAAACCGGATGTACTTGTTGGTGGTCCGTAAAACTTTCCGGAGTGTTTTTTTTGCAAGAAACAGGCTGCTTCGGTTTAAACGGGAAAACTGCTCATCGATTTCTTCTTTTACCGATTCAATAAACAAATGCTCACCGGAAGCTTCAAAAAGAAGATAACTCAGCAGCTCTTTGTTCTCCTTTTTGTATTTGGCCAAACGGATTACTATCTCCTGCAACTTCTCCGGGGGAAGCGCCCTGAGTTCTTTTTTTATTATGCTGATTGAGGCAGTATCCATAGGGCCGGTTACCGTTTTACCGGCTTTCCGTCCACTTCTATCCAGTCGAGGCGCGAACAGGAAGCCGATTTTCCGCCGGGCATCAGGTCGGTGAATCCGATTTCTTCCACGTTGGAAAGATCGGGATCATCGGCCGGCCCCACTTCGGTCACACGGTCGATATCGAGCCGGTACCATTTAATGTCTTGCAGGTTGAATTCCTTGATGCGCCAGTCGTTGGAAGGGCCGTCGGATTGGTCACTTACCAGCCACGTGCCATCTGCCAGTTTCAGGGCAATGCGCAGTTGTCTTAACCCCGCCTGTTTCGACCGCCACCTGATTTTTGCATAGCCGGTTAAATCCACGTTGTGTTGGTTATGTTTCAATGAAACCAGCCAGTTTTCCAGGCAAAGTCCCGACCAAACATAAAAGGGGTCGTCCACAGGTTTTTCGTGGTTGCTTTTTTTCAGGCTGTCTTTACCTGCCCCGTATAATTGTACCATCAACTCTGAGTTATCCACATGTTTTTGCGAAAGGGGTATTTCAGCCGGTATTTCTTTCCAGTCTTCCCTGAAAAAAAGTTCCGGACGATAAGTATCCTGGGCAAAAACAGCGGCAGAGCCAAAAACAAGGAATGTCACCAGCACGAATATCATTTTTGTGTTCATATGTCAAATTTATTTAATATGGGTTTCAATTTTTTTCAGTAACTCCTCTTTTCTAATGGGTTTGGTCACATAATCATCGCAACCGGCCTCCAGCGCTTTTTTATTGTCGCCCGAGAGGGCATAAGCGGTTTGGGCAATAATTGGAATGTCTTTGTCAAACGCTCTGATTTGCCGGGTTGCTTCGTATCCGTCCATTACCGGCATTTTCAAATCCATCAGTATCAGTTCAGTTTCCGGGTTATCACGGAATGTTTGAATGGCCTCCTTTCCGTTGCTGGCATAAATCAGCTTATAGTTTCCGGGTGCCAGCAAAGCCTTTAGCAACATATAGCTGGTTTCGTCGTCTTCCACAATGAGAATAACCTGCCCATTGGTTTTTCCTTCTGATTTTAATGCTTCTTCGGTCATGAGAAATTTTTTTGTAATATTAAAAATATTTCATGGAAAAATAAAACCTGCATCCTGTTTCTATGGCTTAATTAACCTTATTAACGCCACGTCCATTTAAATATAAAATCGAACCCCGAGTTGGAACCTTCGTTGGTTGCCTGCAGGAACAGCGACCTGAAAAACTGGTATTCGAGGCTTATTTTTTCCGGCTCAAGGCTTTTGTCTTTTTTGTCGAGTGAGAAGGAACGATGGTAACCCAGGAAAAGATTATTGGTAATGTATTTCCCGACAGAAATGCTTCCCTGCGCCCATCCATCCTCGCCTGAGATGTCAATAACATCGAGGCCCAGCGACGATTGCAATGCATCTTTCATTACATTTGAGAGCTGCCCCAGTGCGAGGTCTTTGGCCACATCGAGGTTGCTGCGCTGCATGGAGGCACTTTCCTCCGAATCGAGCTGGCTGGAGCTTTTATTGAATAACAGGTAGGAAATGGCATCCTTTTCCTGGATCGGGCTTCCGTCGAGCGAAAACGCCAGGTTCGGGTTCGATGCCTTTCCGGTAACAGTAATGCTCAAATTTCGCAAAATGTTTTCCACATCGCGGAACCGGTAGGCAATTGTAAAATTAATTTGCGGATCAATTTCTTGTCCTCCGGTAAGCGTTACTTCCCCTTCTTCAAAATCGAGCCGTTTGCCGTAGAGCTGGTAATAGCCCCTCCGTACATTCATAGTCCCAAACAGGTCAATTTGCTCCCCCTCTTTTATGGCTTTCATCGATCCGGCAATTTCAAAATTCATGTTCTTCCCTTTTATCCAGGTGTTTTGCGGTATAACAATATCGAACTGTCCGCTGAGGTTTTTGTACAGATCGGGGGCTGATTTGCGGACCGTATCCGGTTTTGTTCCCTGGTAATAAGCAGCTTTTTGGGCTTCTTCACGGGCTTGAATCAATAATGGTTCTTCCAGGTCGTCGCCTACCCGGTCAAATTCTTCCAGAAACAGGTCGGTATTCAGGTTGGCCTGCAAAACAGTCATTTTTCCGCTAAATACAGGTTTCTCAGGCGGTCCTTTCAGGTCCATATTGGTATTGATAACGGCCCGGAGTAGTTCGGAATTAAATGCCTGGAAGTTTTTTCCTGAAATGTTCAATTCTACGTTTTGAAATGCATCGTTAAAAGCGGGCGCCAGTTCCACATAACCCTGCATTAACAGGTTGCCTTTTCCTGCAAAAACCTGCAGGGTATCGAGTGTAACGCGGTTGTTTTCCAGCCGGGTTTTCATCGTCATATCTTTATAGTTAACGCCCAGCATGCTATAAACAAAAGTGCCTTCTTCCATGCGGATACTGCCACTTAGTTCAGGGTTGTCCAGGGTATTATTCAACGCCGCATTAAGCGTGAAAAACCCGCTTGCTTCGGCTCCTCTCAGGGGGATAAACGGATTGATACGCCGGAGATCGAACCGGTTAATTTTTGCCGAGGCTTTAGCCTGTTCACTTTTTAAGAGTTGAAACGTGTTTTGACTGAATGAAACGCGGGCGGGAAGTTCAGAGCTGGCTTCCAGCATCCGGCCATTCCTGCCATCAAGGAAGCTCGTCAGGTTTATTTTTTCATCTTCGTACCCTACATCGAGGTTGAATTTCCTGAAACGAATCGTATCGATTTGCAGTTCGTCGATGGAGGTATTTCCCGAAATTACCGGCTGACTTGCTGTTCCTGTAATGTTCAGGTCACTGTTCACGGTTCCGGAAACCGGAAACGGAAGCAGTTGAAGGCCGGGAATCGGAACCAGCTTCAGGTTTTGAATATTGAATGCCAGGTTTTCTTCCCCCCTGGATGTAAATAAACCGTCCATTTTTACCGCACTTTCACCCGATGTTATTTCAAGCTGGTTAAAATGGATGGAGTCGTTTAGCAACTCTACAAAACCGTCGTTGTTGGCCTGCCGCCACTCGTTGTTATTCAGGTTCAGGAATAATTCCGGGAGGTAAATAGTGGTATTATCACCAAATATGATTTCAGAATGAATGTTTCCGTTCAGGGAATCGGAAGCAAAAAAGCTGAATGTATTAACGGCTTGTTCGCGGTTAAACCGGCTTTCCGCCCGCAGTCGCTCCAGGTTGAATTCCCCGATGGAGGAACTGTCTGCTTGCAAACTGGCAGCACCGGTCCATAGGGTGTCTTCCCGCTGAATATTGGCAACGGCATCAAAATTTTCAACGGTTAGATTTCTTAAATGCAACTGGTTAAAATTGATTTTTGAATCTATTTTGAGTGAGTTGGCAGGGCCTGAAAGGTTACCGGTTACCTCGCCGTTCAATTCTATAATCTCTGTGCCAAAAACAGGAGACAACAGCCGGGTGTCTTTTGTTTTTATGAGGAAGGAAAAATCGTTGCTCTCTTCCCATGTACCCGTCCCCTTCGCTTCCAGTAACGCAAAAGGAGTTTCCAGGTGAAATCCTTCCAGCTGGTATTGTTCGTTTTGAATGTCCAGTTTTGTATGAAAATCATCCAGATCATAATCAAATACCGACGAGCCGGTGGATTGAATCTCCAGCTCAAAAGCCGATTCTCCGGGAGTTATCCCTTTTCCCCGGGCGCTTAGGTCGAAATTCAGGTTGGAGACAAGTACGGAATCTCCGGTTAGTTCAGCAAAATTGACATTTTGCAGCGAAGTTTCTGTTTCGTAAGCAATTTGCCGAAAAAGGTCTGCTGCCCGAAAATGCGCCTCCAGGTTTCCGGCAGGTGAATTTAAAAGAATGTCTCCCGTGGCATTGTCCCTCTCTTTCTCAAAACGAATGTGACTGTTTTCCGCGACGTATTTACCATACACAGCAGAATCTGCATCCATTTCTGCATTCAGGTACAGGTTTTTCAGGAAAACCGGGAAAAGTGTATCGTTCGCCGCAGGTTCATCGTCCATCAATTCGTTTAACGAAAACCGGGAGGTCAAACGCGCAGAAACATTGTTTGCAGCGATTTGGTCCATGCCAAAGTCCTCCATGTTAAGGTTGGCAGTTAGTTGAAGCGAATCGTTCGTGCCCGATATTTCGCCAGCTACCTCACCGTTGAAACGAATGGAATCGAGCCCCAGTGTGGCGGTTACCGCCCCGGTATTCTGTGCTTTTACACTAAACCCGGCACGATGGGGGCCTTCCAGGTTTCCGTTGCCCGAAAGACTGGCCAGCAGCCAGGGAGTTTCAAAACGAAAATTTTCTACCCGGTAATTCCCTTCGTCCAGCATCAACCGGGCATCAAAATCATTGACTGATTGCCGGAAAAGGGTGGAGTTCTTCGATTGTATGCGCAGGTTGGTTTTCATTTCCCCCGGGTTGAACCCCTTCCCAACCGCCTGCATTTCCAGGTTAACAGAAGATTCCAGGTCGGGGTTAAAAGTGAGTTTTGCCAGGTTCAGCTTTTCGGTATTCAAAACCATTTCATAATCCGGTGCATCATTTAATTCCCGGATATGGATGCGGGAATCGAAGTTGCCAAAAAGGGTACGTGCCATAACATCTAAATCAAGCTGCTCCCGGGTTTTTTCGAGGTCGAGAATAAAATTATCCACCTTATAATTTTCGTATTTCAAATCGTTGAAACGCGCCTGTGCAAACAGGGTATTTTCTTTCAGGTCGAAGCCTTTTCCGTTCATTTCCAGGTTACCCGAAATGTTGGAACGCAATTCGGGAAGGTGTGTCCAGTGTTCGCCGTTCAGGCTGTCGGCCTCTAACTGAACCTGGTAAACAGGTATTTCATCCTCCTCCGTTATTTCCCCATTCATACGGATTGCCTGGTTGTTCTCGGAGATGGAAAAATCAAGCTCCCTGCCCGGTTGGTCAGCAGCGCCGGCGGGGGTGACCAGCAACATAATTTCGGGGGTTCCGTAAATTCCGGGCAACCATTCGCTAAAATCTTCCAGGGAAAGAGGAGCGGCCCTGAAATCAATCTCCGAAAGGTGTATTTCTTTTAATGGTACAATTCCGTCTGAAACAAGGTGAGTATGGGGCATTTGCAGTTCAAATCCATTCCAGGAGAGAACCGAATCGGAAAGGCTTGCTTCCAGCGCCAGGCGGTTTACCTGGAGGGTGGGATTTTCTGCATTCAACCTGAATTCCCTGAGATGGGCCGTTATGTTATCTTCTGAAAAAGCAAAGCCGAGTGCGGCATTTAGCTCCACCAACCGGGGAATTTTCAATGTTGTATCGCCGGATTCAATTCCCGCTTCAAACCGGTTGATTTGAATATTCGCGAGAGAAACCCTCCATTTTGTTGGTTGGGAAACTGTATCGTCCGGGGAACCGCCTGAAGAAGGCACCAGATTTTCAACGTTCCATTTTCCATCCGTTTCTTCTTTCAGGAAAAGGCGGGTACTGTCAAGCCGGATTAATTCGGCATCGAAGTTTTTTCCTGCAATTTTTCGCAGGCTGTAGTTCATTTCAAGGTGGTTCAGAAAAAGTGTTTCGCTGCCGTTTTGTGAAATGCGGATGTCTTTTATAATAAAGTGTTTGAGAAGATTGCCTTCGATTTTTTCAATCGTGAGCTGCCCGTTTAGTTGTTCAGACCCCAGGCGTGATGCAGTTTTTGCAATCCACGGATTGATGGCACCGGTAGAAACGAGTAAAAGCAGAAGCCCCACCAGGGCGATGATCCCGGCGATTGTAAAAGCTGCTATTTTTAGGATTCGTTTCATTTCTGTTGTTTTATTAAAATGCATGGCCGATGGTTATAAAAAAACGGGCATCAAATTTTCCCTCCATTAGGGGTGTGGCCACATCGAGCCGCACGGGCCCCACGGGTGTTTGCACCCGCAATCCGGTTCCGGCATTGTAGAGGAGTTGACTGAAGTTGAATTCCCATGGGTTTTCCCATGCATCGCCTGCATCGGCAAAAACCACCCCCGAAAAAATGCCTGCGATGGGAAACCTCCACTCCACACTACCTTCGAGCATACTGTTTCCTCCAATTTTGTCGCCTTCCTCATTTTCCGGCGAAACCTGGTGCCGCCCCCAGCCGCGCAGTGACATCGCGCCGCCCATCAGAAAACGGTCTTCAATGGGGGTGGTGGCATCGCCGCGGGTAGGTTGTAATACGCCCCCTTTCAGTTTGGTGGCAAGCACAGATCCCCCCACCTGCCTGAACCAGGAAATTTCTGCCTCGAGCCTGTAATAGTGGTAACGCGATTTAGTCGCCAGTCCCATGTATGTTGCCGTGCTGTTTATCTTCCACCCCTTTGTAGGGGAAAAAAGATTGTCGGTGGAATTCCGGTTAAAGCCGAGGGTGATACCTGATTTGATATTGTTCTCTTTTTGTATGGTCTCATCAGAAAGCGTGTCGGGTGAAATGGAGAGATTCACCGCGTCTTTCCCGTAGGTGTAGGAAATATATGCGTTGTTTTTTTTGAAATTTTTTTGAAATGTGAACGCAGAACCCAACCGATCTACGGTATAACTTTCTTCCCTTTCACTTGAAAAAAAAGGATTCACAATGAAGTCCAGGTTTTTCAAGCCCAAATCGGGTTGAATGAATTTGGTTTCAATACTAAAAGGGATGAAGTAGGAATGTTTTGCGGTTATGTTCAGCGACCTTCCTCCACCCAGAAAATTGCGTCGTGTCATCTGCAGCGAAAGCCTGACCCGGTCTTCCGTTCCGTAACCCACCCCGGCATTAAATGCCCAGCGCGGAAGTTCGTTCACCCGTACCAGTATAGGAATATGATTATCCTGCACACTGTCGGTAATAGCCCTTACCGTAACATACCGGAAAAGTCCCAGGCGAAACAAATCGTTTTGGGTTTGGTTCAGGTGGCCGGGAGAAAATACCTGGCCCTTTTCCATTTCAATGTGTTGGTTCATGTATTTACGCGAAACCAGGGAATCGCCTTCAAAACGTATTTCGCCTAAATAACTTTTATTTCCGGGATCAATGGAAAAATCGACCGCCGCCAGTTTCTTTTCTTCATTCAGCGTTATATTCTTTTCCAGCTCAATAAACGGATATCCCATGTTGGTAAAACCATTACGCAGCAAACGTTCGGTAGTTAAAACCTGTTCGTCGCGGAAACGGGTGCCGGTGCGCAAGGGTGCTTCTTTTTTCAGTGAATCCAGTACATCGCGGGCTTCATCGGAGCCTGATAAGTGGTAATTGACCGAGTCCACCATCACAGCCGGGCCCTGGTCGATATGAAGGATAATTTCGAGTTTTTTATCTTTTTTGCCCCGATCCAGTTCATGGGTAATTTCGGGGTCCGGAAATCCGTTGCGCTGGTAAACCTTTTTTAACCGCCGAAGGTCGCTTTCGAAGGTAAACGACGAAAAGCCGGTACTTTTTTTCCAGAATTTTAATTTTTCAATAAAGGTCCGCGGTTGGGTGTTCATTTGCTCCAGCAGCGTTTCTTTGGGAATAGAGTCGTTACCGGAAAATGATATTTTATTGATAATGAGTCCTTCCTGAGCAAAGGTATGCGTTGTCAGGCAGGCTAAAAAAAATAGAAACAGAAATATTTTGTACGGTTTTACCATATTCTTGTTTTCCGGCTTTGTTTGTTCTCAAATATAGAAAAAATCAGGTCTTAACCCCAACGAAAGCGCCCAAATAAAACGTGTTGGCGGAACCCGGCAAAAACCTGGCTACCGGCTTTCTTTCGTTGACCGGTTGTTTTTTCTGTTTTACTTAACACAGAAAAAGGAATGCACACCTGCCTGACCACCTGCAATTTGCACAGGAAAATTTTACCGAATGTTTTGTTTTCGGTTATTAGCTCTTGGCAAATGTTTTAATATGCGTTTTATGGATTGATAATGTTGGGTTTTCCCAACCCGATTTTTTCAAGTGGTTCCATTTGGGTTTCGGCATCTCCTGCCACCAGAAAATACAT
>CAYRBS010000067.1:0-10575 GCA_964422335.1 uncultured Mariniphaga sp.
GTGCCCAGAACAAGACTCGAACTTGCACGGCCTAAAACGGCCACCAGGCCCTCAACCTGGCGTGTCTACCAATTCCACCATCTGGGCGAATATTTTTCAAAAAACGCGTTGCAAAACTATAAAAATTCTGGAAAACCGAACACCTTAAAGGAAAAATGTTGATGGCTTAACGTTCATATTTCTCCTCAAACCGGGTTTTCACAATAATTCCGTCCTCCACCGTAAAGTAATACATTTCTGTTTTGGTTACTTTCGGAGAAATCATCGGGTCGAGGGTAAATTTTCCCTGGCTGATTTCCGTACTTCGTAATTCTTTTGTTTTTTCGAATATGTAGATGGAATCGCCGGCACGTTCAATAATGTTTGCAGGACTGCCAAATTTCTCACCGGGTTTGGTGGCAGGTTGTCCAACATATGCTTTTCTCAACTGGCGCTGTGTGCCGCATGCAACAACCAGAAGTAAAATCATCAGTATAAATGCGGGTTTATGCATTGTTGTTTATTTTTTTCAAAGTAACCGTAAAATTTGGAAAAACAGACCGTACACTGCTTTTTTAACGTTTTTTTTGTTGAAAACTCCTGGTTTATTCCATCATGCTGCTCACCGCCGCCTTCGATTATTTTCTATCTTTGCCCCGTGTTTTACAACATGTTCATTATCAAAATTTAGCTGCAAAATGATTCAATTCTTCAGGACACAGGACAGTTCAATTATCGCGGTTGATACCATCCTGCCATTGAGCCAAAGCGACATAGAAAAATTAATTTGGTTGTTTTCGGGTGCCGAATACCTGAAACAGGAAACCCTGGAAGGCTGGTTTATCGGCCCACGCCGTGAGATGCTTACTCCCTGGAGTACCAACGCGGTGGAAATTACCCAGAATATGGGTATTAAAGGTATTGTAAGAATGGAAGAGTTTTTTCAGGTAGAAAATGAAAATGCCTCCTTCGATCCGATGCTTCAGCGCAGGTATCATAACCTGACACAACGTATTTTCATTATTGAAAAACAACCCGATCCTATCCTGAACATTGAAGACATTGCAGCTTATAACCAACAGGAAGGGCTGGCACTCAGCCCCGATGAAACCGACTACCTGAATTCGGTTTCAACAGCCATTGGAAGACCGCTTACCGACAGTGAAGTATATGGTTTTGCACAGGTAAACTCGGAGCATTGCCGCCATAAAATATTTAACGGAACGTTCATTATCGACGGCAAAGAGATGGAGTCGTCACTTTTCCAGATGATTAAGAAAACATCGAAGGAAAATCCAAACAAAATAGTTTCTGCCTATAAAGATAATTGCTCGTTTGTTCAGGGCCCGTTAGCCGGGCAGTTTGCACCCAAAACTCAAGATAAGCCTGATTTTTTCGAGGTAAAAGATATTGAAACCGTTCTTTCACTGAAAGCTGAAACCCATAATTTCCCTACCACCGTAGAACCGTTTAACGGCGCCTCCACCGGATCGGGGGGCGAAATACGCGACCGGATGGGAGGCGGCAAAGGCAGTTTTCCGGTGGCGGGTACAGCTGTTTACATGACTTCCTATCCGCGCACCGAGGCCGAACGCCCCTGGGAACAAGCTACCAAAGAACGTGACTGGCTTTACCAGACTCCGGAAGAAATTTTGATTAAAGCTTCCAACGGGGCCAGCGATTTCGGGAATAAATTCGGCCAGCCGCTTATTGCCGGTTCCGTGCTCACCTTTGAGCATTTTGAGGCGTATAAAAAATACGGCTACGACAAGGTTGTGATGCTGGCAGGAGGCATTGGTTTCGCCAATAAAAAAGACAGTTTAAAAGACGATCCGGGAAAAGGGGACAAAATTGTATTGCTGGGTGGCGACAATTACCGCATTGGAATGGGCGGAGGGGCAGTTTCATCGGTGGCAACCGGTGAATTCGAAAATGCCATTGAACTCAACGCTGTGCAGCGTGCCAATCCCGAAATGCAAAAGCGGGTTTACAATGCTATCCGTGCGTTGGGTGAGTCGGAGAACAATCCAATTATTTCCATTCACGATCATGGTGCAGGCGGCCACCTGAATTGTCTTTCAGAACTGGTGGAAACCACTGGCGGGAAAATCGATACGGCAAAATTACCGGTGGGCGATCCTACACTTTCAC
Source organism: uncultured Mariniphaga sp. (assembly GCA_964422335.1). Lineage (GTDB taxonomy): Bacteria > Bacteroidota > Bacteroidia > Bacteroidales > Prolixibacteraceae > CAYRBS01. The sequence continues at coordinate 2,131 of CAYRBS010000067.1, forward strand.
AAAAGGAAATTATTGGGAATGAATCGCAGGAACGCATGGGATTGGTGATGAAACCGGAGAATGTGAAACTGCTGAAGAAAATAGCTGAACGCGAACGGGCGCCTATGTATGAAATTGGCGAAACAACCGGCGACATGCAGTTTACCTTCGAAAATTCAGAAACAAACGAAAAATCGATCGACTGGCAGTTGGGCTACATGTTCGGAAATCCGCCCAAAACAGTTTTGGAAGATACCACGGTCACCCCGGATTTTGAAGAAGTGGATTATAATCCGGAAGAAATGAATACTTACATCGAACGGGTAATTCAGTTGGAATCGGTGGCGTGCAAAGATTGGCTCACAAACAAGGTGGACCGTTCCGTAACCGGACGGATTGCCAAACAACAGGGCGCAGGAAAACTTCACCTGCCGCTCAACAACCTGGGGGTAATTGCCCTCGATTACCAGGGCAGGGCAGGGGTTGCTACTTCCATTGGGCACGCCCCTGTTGCCGGTATGATTGACCCTGCCAGCGGCTCGCTGCTTTCGATTGCCGAAGCGTTAACAAACATGGTGTGGGCGCCGCTTGCCGACCGTATTCGAAGCATTTCGCTAAGTGCCAACTGGATGTGGCCTGCGAAAAATCCGGGTGAAAACGCACGGATTTACCATGCAGTGGAAGCCGCCAGCGATTTTGCCTGCTCTCTCGGAATCAATATTCCCACCGGAAAAGATTCCATGTCGATGACCCAGAAATATAAAGACGATGTAGTGTATGCCCCCGGAACCGTTATCATTTCTGCCTCGGGTGAAGTTTCCGATGTTCGGAAAGTGGTGGAACCGGTGTTGGTGAACGACGAGACAAAAGAGATTTTATTTATTGATTTTTCATTTTCCGACAGGGTGCTGGGAGGCAGCGCTTTTGCCCAGTCGGTGAATAAAATTGGGAAAGATGCTCCAATGGTTTTAAAACCGGAGAAGTTTGTTGCTGCTTTCAACACCGTCCAGCAACTGATTGAACAGGAACTGATCCTCGCCGGGCACGATATTGGCTCCGGAGGCCTGATTACCACGTTGCTCGAAATGTGTTTCAGCAGCAACAAAGGAGGCATGAAAGTAGATTTGACCGGTGTAGCCGGAGATGATTTAGTAAAAACTCTGTTTAGCGAAAATCCGGGGATTGTTATTCAGTGTGCCGACAATGAAGAGGTAAAAAAACAACTTTCCGATAAGGGTGTCGGTTATGTTTCACTTGGATTTCCGGTTCCATATCGTAAAGTACGGGTAAAATATGCTGAAACCGAAACGGATTTCGATATCGATTCGTTGCGCGACTTGTGGTTTAAAACATCGTATTTGCTCGACCGGAAGCAAAGTGGAAAAGAACGGGCGCTCGAGCGGTTCAAAAACTATAAGAAATTTGAATTGGAATTCAATTTCCGGGATTTTACAGGAAAGGCTTCCGATTATGGAATCGACCTGGATCGGCGGCAGCCTTCCGGAGTTAAAGCTGCCATTATCCGGGAAAAAGGGGTGAACGGCGACCGCGAAATGGCCTGGGCCATGTACCTGGCCGGAATGGATGTGAAAGATGTGCATATGACCGATCTGATTTCCGGACGCGAGACGCTGGAAGACTTAAACATGATTGTTTTTGTAGGCGGTTTTTCCAATTCCGATGTGTTGGGATCGGCCAAAGGGTGGGCCGGGGCATTTAAATACAATGAAAAGGCCCGGGTGGCCCTTGAAAAATTTTACCGGCGTGACGACACTTTGAGCCTTGGGGTTTGCAATGGCTGCCAGCTAATGGTGGAACTGGGGCTGGTTTACCCTGACCACAGTATTCAGCCCAAAATGCTGCACAATGAATCGGGTAAATTCGAGTCGGCATTTTTGAATGTGGATATTTTGGAGAACCAGTCGGTAATGCTGGGCAACATGGAAGGTATGAAACTGGGAATTTGGGTAGCTCACGGCGAAGGGAAATTTTACCTGCCCTTTAATGAACCGGAGTACAGCATCCCAATGAAATACAGCCACGACGAATACCCTGCCAATCCCAACGGGTCGCATTTTTCAGCCGCTGCCATTTGTTCAGACGATGGCCGTCATCTCGCCATGATGCCGCATCTCGAAAGGTCTTTTGCACCGTGGCAATGGGCCAATTATCCGGATGAAAGGAAAAAGGATGAACTGGCGCCCTGGATTCAGGCGTTTGTGAATGCGAGGGATTGGATTTTTGAGAGATTGTAATCAGTTTTAAAGAAACGGTTCTTTTTTATAAATTATCTGGTGGCAATCATTTTTTTGCCCAACTCATCAGCCAACTCTTTTCCCTTTATTGTTTCCACAATTTTCAGTGCAAACTTTATGGCCACGCCGGGACCTCTGCCGGTAACAATTTTCCCTGAGGTTACCACGTCTTCGGCAGTTACCTGCGCCCCTGTCAGTTGATCTTCAAAACCGGGAAAGCAGGTAGCTTTTTGGTTGGCAAGAATCCCCAGGTTCCCCAAAACCATTGGAGCGGCGCAAATGGCCCCCAGCGGTTTCCCCGATTTATTGAACTGAAGGATTTGCTCTCCCAGGGCATTGTGATTTTTCAGGTTTTGTGCCCCGGGCATACCGCCGGGCAATACAATCATTTCAACTGTTTTGTAATCCACTGCTTCAAAAAGCTGGTCGGCTGTAATTTTTATCCCGTGCGAACCGGTTACTTCCGGCTTTTCTGTTACAGAAACAACGAGGGTTTCAATTTCTGCCCGCCGTAAAACATCAATAATGCTAACAGCTTCAATTTCTTCGAACCCTTCTGCTAAATGGACTGCTACTTTTGGTTGCATGGCAATTCGTTTTTTTGTAAAAATAAAAAAAGATCTCCGGAATACCGAAGACCTTTTAAGGTAATAGTTTATTAAATTGCGTTAATTATTAGAATATTCCTGCAGTGATTTTTCCAGTTTCTTCCGGGTGAAAAAGATCCTGCTTTTAACAGTACCGAGCGGCAAATCAAGCTCTTCCGCTATTTCTTTGTATTTGTAGCCTTCAAGAAACATGGTGAACGGGATGCGGTATTCGTCTTCAAGCGCATCAATATTCTGGTGGATTTCCTGGGTACTGTAAAACGAATCGGGGGCCGGATAAACTTTGTCTTTTGAAAACAAAAGGTGAAAATCGTTGTTGGAATCATCGAACGTATTCCTTGTTTTTACATTCCTTCTGTAATCATTAATGAATGTGTTTTTCATGATGGTGTAAATCCATGCTTTGAAATTTGTGTTTTGCGTAAACTTATCACGGTAAGTCAGCGCTTTTAACATGGTTTCCTGCAACAGGTCGTTGGCCCGTTCCGAATCGGAAGTTAAACTGAGTGCATAATAATGCAGCTTGTCTCTTAAACTAAGAAGTGCGTTGTTAAATTGAATTTGAGTCATGGCGTTTTTATTTTTTAATTATTATTATTTCAATTTGTCGAAACAAATATAGAATCCATAAAACAAATAAAAAAGATTTTCAGCTCTTTTAATGGTTGATTTTTTCTATACTTAATAAAGAATTCCTATGAGCGTATTTTTTATTTTGTCTCGTACATTCCATATTTCGTGATACCATACATAAAAAAAATGTGCCATTATTTTCCAGTTTTGTATTATTGTTTGATTTACAGGTGTTTGCGAATATTAATAATAATGTATTCTGAAAATTGAAATTAAATGGTGGGTATAGGGTTACACACAATTGTCCTCAAATTACACACCCATTTAGTTGATATGAAAAATTCAAATGCTTAAATCAATTATTCAATTATTCTTGAATCTTTTATTGAATTCCCAGATGTGTTGTGGTGGTTCTGAGGGAATGGTTCAGGTTTAAATTTTATATTTGCTGCAAAATTTTTTAATTATGAGTATTCACAAAGAAAGCGTACAGAAGAAAGATCTATTGGTTTTCAGAAAATGGGGACGAAAAAGTTATTCTCTTTTTACCACGCTACATAAAGTGGTTAAAATTTCTGTTTTGTCGTTCACCTATTTCCTTTCGGTGCCTGTTACATCTGGCGCAGCAGAGCGCGACACATCGGAGGTGAGGATGCAATACGATCTGGATGAGGTAGAGGTTTCCGCATCCCGTGTTCCTGTGCTCTATTCACAGGTAGCCCGCGTGCTGTCTGTTATTGAAAGCCGGGAGATTGAGCAGTCGCCCGCGGAGAGTGTCCAGGACCTGCTGGAATATGTAGCCGGAATGGATGTAAGGCAACGTGGTGCCGAAGGGGTACAAGCCGATATCAGCATCCGGGGCGGCACATTCGATCAAACGTTAATCCTCCTGAACGGAATCAACATCACCGACCCCCAAACCGGTCACCACAATTTAAATCTTCCTGTCAGTTTATCCCAGATTGAGCGCATCGAAATCCTGGAAGGCCCTGCTGCAAGGGTTTATGGCCCCAATGCATTTTCGGGGGCAATTAACATTGTTACCCGCCAAACCGACGGAAAATCGTTATCGGCTAAGCTTGGAGGAGGAAGTTTTGGCTATTTTAATGCCGGCCTTTCGGGAAGTTTTAAAACAGGGAAAACAGACCATCAGGTATCGGGCAACCGGAAAAGTTCGAAGGGATACATGGAAAATACCGATTTTGGAACCTCGGGTCTTTTTTATTCCGCCCGGCGCCGGGCACAAAGCGGTAAGTTGTCGGTTCAGGCAGGTGCTTCCGAAAAAGGTTTTGGGGCCAACAGTTTTTACACACCGGTTTACCCCAACCAGTTTGAAAAAACCCAAACCCTGTTTTCTTCTGCCAAATGGGAATCGGAGTCAAAATTAAATTTGACCCCTGCCATATTCTGGCGACGACATTCCGATAAATTTATGTTATTTCGCGACGATGCACCCGATTGGTACCAAAACCATAATTACCACCGGACCGATATTCTGGGCGCCAATCTCAATTCATGGTTTTTATGGGCGGCCGGTAAAACTGCTTTCGGCACAAGTGTTCGTTCCGAAAATATTTTAAGCAATGTGCTGGGAGAACCCATGGGCGATTCCATTAAAGTTACGGGTGAAGAGGCCTTTTTTACCCATTCCAAAAACCGGATAACAACTTCCGTTTTTTTTGAACATGCCTATTACTACCGGAAGTGGGGTATCACAGCCGGTATTATGGGAAATCATATTTCCGACAGCGGCCTTGGAATTGGTTTTTTCCCGGGGATTGATGTGAACTACCAACTTACACCTTCCTTAAAAATGGTTGCTTCGTGGAACACCTCATTGCGTATGCCTACTTTTACCGATTTGTATTACGAAGGGCCAACCAATTTGGGGAACCCGGAGTTGAAACCCGAAGAATCGGCCACGCTGGAAGGGGGTGTAAAGCTGAATTCCAGCATTGTGAAAGGGCAGGCAATTGTGTTTTACCGGCGGGGTACCAACCTCATCGACTGGGTAAAAATGAATGATGAAGATGATTTGTGGCAATCCATGAACCATACAAAACTGATCAGCCGGGGAGCTGAACTGAATGTACAATATTTTCCCCGAGAACACCTGGGAGGAAACTGGCCCGACAAATTACAGGTTAGTTACTTTTATAATAATCAAACCAAAGATGAAGGCGATCTGATTTCCTATTATGTACTCGATAACCTTCGGCAAAAGCTGGTGGTTGAAGGTTATCAAACGGTTTTTCGAAAGGTATCGGTAGCCCTGAAAGTACTTTACCAGGATCGGGAGGGGACTTTTGGTCTCTATCAAAATGGGGAACCTGCCGGGGAAACTCCTTATAACCCTTTTTGGCTTGCTGATGCAAAAATTCTTTACCAGCATCGTCCTTTCGGTATTTCTGTTTCGGTTAAAAATTTGTTCGACCGGCATTATTTCGATCTGGGAAATGTTACCCAGCCCGGAAGGTGGATTAAAGCAAGTGTTTCGTACAATTTGAAATTTAATTGATCTTTGTTTCTTCCGTTTTACAAAAATTGTATATTCGCCACAAAAAATAAGTCATGTTAAAAGGAATATTAGCAATTTCAGGGCAGCCGGGGTTATACAAACATTTAGCCGAGTCGAAGAACAACATTATTGTTGAATCGCTCGAAACGGGGAAACGGATACCTGCTTACTCCACCACAAAAATTTCGGCCCTCGAAGACATTGCCATCTATACCGATACTGCCGATGTCCCGCTGAAGGATGTCTTTAAAGCCATTTCTGAAAAAGAAAACGGGGGAGAGGCTATCAGCCACAAATCATCAGCCGACGAGTTAAAAGCATATTTTGGTGAGGTGCTTCCTGAATACGATCGCGACAGGGTGTATGTATCTGACATAAAAAAAGTTTTGTTGTGGTACAATATTCTTCAGAAAAAAGAAATGCTCGACTTTACAGAAGAAGAGGAGGAAGATAAACCGGAAGGGGAAGAAAACAACAAGGGAAAGGCCTCAGAATAACTTTAAGTGGTTGGTGGCGCCGGGATTTTGTTGCCGTTCGTTTTCTTTAACCAGAATCTCAAACAGCCTGGTGGTGGCAAGAGCATCACCGGCCGCGCGGTGCCTTCCGTTTATTTCGATGCCTTTAGCGGCACAAATATTACCCAACGAATAAGAACGATGACCCGGGAGCAATTTCCTTGAAAGCTGCACAGTGCACAATGTTTTTCGGTTATAATTATAACCGAGGCGTTTGAATTCTTCCCGCACAAACCGGTAATCGAAATGAACATTATGAGCAACAAAAATCCGTCCGGCAGTTATTTCCACTATTTTTTTTGCCACCTCATAAAACCGGGGGGCATTTTCAACCATTTCATTTGAAATGCCTGTCAGGCGCGTAATAAACAGGGGGATGTCCATCTCGGGTTTTATGAGCGTAGAATAAAAACCGGTTGTTTCCTGTCCATTATGTTGATAAACCGCAATTTCGGTAATCTGACCATATTTATAGCTGTTTCCCGTAGTTTCTATGTCAATAATTGCAAACAAAATTCAACATTTACATTTTTATTCTAAAGAAATATTTAAATTTGTTAAAAAAAATAGGATTTACAAACGTTTTACACAAGTAAAAGGCTTTGAAAGATTGGAATTAATTTATAAATTGCCAACAAATTAGAACTTCTAATAAAATTAATAAAAATTAATAATTATGAAAAAGATTGCACTGTTATTCCTGTCAGTTTTGTTAATGGGAACTGCATTTGCCCAAAATGCAGAAAAAAAATGGGCGATTGGTTTAGGCCCTGGTATCAGCTATAATCTTGAAACCGAAGAATCAAATTTTTTGGGTGAATTTTATCTGAGCCGTTACCTAAGCTCTTCTTTCGACTTGATGTTGAAAACCGAAGGTGCTTTTTACAATGATGGCATTGATTTTATGAACCCGTCTATGAATTTAAGATTCAAGTTCTTCAATGGCAGTATAATGTCGGAAACAAGTGCAGTACAACCCTATTTATATGGTGGGGTGGGGTATTTGTTCGATAATAGTGCTGAAGGGGTTAACTTTAAAGGTGGAGTTGGATCAAAATTCCCTATTAGCCCCAACACCTCATTGTACCTCGAGGCTGGTTATATTAATGGTATTGAAGGAACAAGAAATGTCAACGACCAGCCAACAACAGTAACCGATAACATGTTGAAATTGTCCGGAATTATTGAATTTGCATTTGGCGCTCCCAAAGACTCTGATGGCGACGGTGTTCCCGACAGAAAAGATGAATGTCCTGACACCCCTCCGGGAGTGGAGGTTGACGAAGATGGTTGCCCGCTTGACCGCGATGGCGATGGTGTTCCGGATTATAAAGACGACTGCCCGGACGAAGCAGGAGACCCACAATTTAACGGCTGCCCCGACCGTGATGGCGACGGAATTCCTGACAAAGACGATGATTGTCCCGACACTCCGGGGCTGGCTAAATTTAACGGCTGTCCCGATACCGATGAAGACGGTGTTCCCGATCACCTGGATAAATGTCCGGATACACCCAAAGGTTGTCCTGTTGACGAAGACGGTTGTCCGCTTGATTCGGATGGCGACGGTGTAATTGACTGTGAAGACAGGTGTCCGACTGAACCAGGCCCCGCATCTAACGATGGTTGCCCGGATTGGGAAGAGTTGGAGATTCCGGCTGTTTATTTCGACTTCGATAAAGCAGAACTGAAAGACGAAGCAAAAGTTGAACTCGACAAACTGATTGAAGAGCTGAGCGACAGCCAGGAGTACGATATTGTTGTTGGTGGGCACACCTGCGATATTGGTACCAATGAATACAATATGAAGCTCTCAGAAAGAAGGGCTGAGTCGGTTGTTAAATACCTGCTTTCAAAAGGTATTAGCAATACGTACGTGGGATCAAACTATTACGGTGAAGAAGACCCGGCAGTTCCAAATAACTCTATTGAAAACAGGAGGAAGAACCGCAGAGTTGAGTTTGAAGAAGCCAGGGTAAAACAATAGCAGAAATTTA
>CAYRBS010000068.1:0-6449 GCA_964422335.1 uncultured Mariniphaga sp.
AATTTATTCAATCTGTTCCAAAATATCCACCAGGTGTTTCCAGAATTTTTCTGTGGTATTAATATCCAGTCGTTCATCGGGCGAATGTGCCCCTTTTATGGTTGGGCCAAACGACACCATATCGAGGTGGGGGTATTTTTCGAGAAACAACCCGCATTCCAACCCTGCATGGATCGACCGGACCACCGGTTCTGTGCCGAACAATTTTTTGTAGGAATCGACCGTAGTGGCCAGTATTTTTGATGCAGGATTTGGGGCCCAGCCGGGGTATCCGTCCGAGTATTTAACAGCCGCACCTGCCAGCTCAAAAGCAGAACGTACCATCTCCGCTGCATAATATTTCCGGCTTTCCAGTTCGCTGCGCTGGCTGGTAGTTATCTCAATTTTATGATTTTTTTTGAATTTTACAGATGCCAGGTTGGTCGAGGTTTCCACCATGCCTTCCATGCGTGTGCTCATTTCAAGTATCCCGTGCGGACATGCATAAAGTGCGTTTAAAAGATTGCGTTGTGTTTGGCTGTCAACCACAAATTCAGGCAGGGTGGTCAATTGGGCCGTCAGTTGCAGGTTGGGTTCGTTCATTTCGAACTCAAACTTTACGCTGGCTTCAAATGCTTTGAAACGGGCCATCAGCTGGTCTTTTTTATTTTCAGGAACAACCACGGTGGCATGTGCTTCGCGGGCAATGGCATTTCGTAAATTGCCCCCGTCCAGAGAGGTAAGCCTGACATTGAATTCATTCATTGCCTTCCACAGGAAACGGTTCAGTATTTTTATGGCATTTCCGCGGTTTTTATGAATATCGTCGCCCGAGTGGCCGCCCTGCAATCCCGAAACAGAAATCCTGACTGCGGTAGAATTTTCGGGTACTTTTTCTTCGCTGTAGGTGATGGTGGCCAGCGTATCGATACCTCCTGCGCAACCGATAAAAATCTCTCCCTCGTCCTCCGAGTCGAGATTCAGGAGAATTGAACCGTCCATAAACCCCGGTTTCAGGGCAAATGCACCGGTCAGCCCCGTTTCTTCGTCAGCGGTAATCAGGCATTCAAGCGGTCCGTGTTTAATTTCGGAAGAAGCAAGTACTGCCATCTGCGCGGCAATACCAATGCCGCAGTCGGCGCCCAGGGTGGTGCCGTTTGCTTTTACCCAGCCGTTAACAATCATCGGTTCAATAGGGTCGTTGTCAAAATCAAACGATTTATCGCTGTTTTTTTCGCACACCATGTCCATATGTGTCTGAAGAATCACGGTAGGACTGCTCTCCCTGCCGGGTGATGCAGGTTTTGATATCAGGATGTTGCCGGCCTCGTCGGTTTTTGCCGGCAGGTGGTGTTTTTTTGCAAAGTCGAGCAAAAATTTTCTGATTTTTTCTTCTTTTTTCGAGGGGCGGGGAACCTGGCAGATTTCTTCAAAATAATTAAACAAAGGTTGCGGCTCCAGTCTTTCCAAAATTTTCATGACTTATGTTGTTTATCTGAATTGTAAATATGGTAAAAACATTCGTAAATGAAAGGTTTTTCGTGCTCGTAAAACGGTTCATTTCAGGTATAAATTACTGTCGCCATAACTCAAAAACCGGAAGTCGTTGGCAAGGGCATAATCGTAAACCTTTTTCCAGTCGTTGCCCAAAAACGCACTGATTAGAAGCAATAAGGTGCTTTGCGGCTGATGGAAGTTTGTGATCATTCCTTCAACCAGCTTAAATTCATACCCCGGAACAATGATGATTTGGGTGGAAAAACGCAGGGTGTTTTGTTGCGTTTCTTCAAGGTATTTCCAGATATTTTGCAGGGCTTTTTTTACATCCGTATTCCTTTTGTTTTCATACGGTTCCCATTGTGAAATTTCCAGGTTTCCCCCGTGCATTTCCCGTTGCTCCAGTTTTTGCCCCAGCCAATACAAACTTTCAAGTGAGCGCACCGAAGTCGTTCCCACGGCGATAATTTTTTGTTTGCCGGTAATCAGGCTTTCAATAAATTTTTTGGGAACAATTACCTGTTCGTGGTGCATGGTGTGTCCATCGATGGTTTCAGATTTTACCGGCTGGAAGGTGCCTGCGCCTACGTGCAGGGTTAATTCTCCTGTGGCAATGTTTTTTGCGGTCAGCCGCTGCAAAACAGCATCGGTAAAATGGAGTCCGGCAGTGGGCGCTGCCACCGATCCGTCGGTTTTGGCATAAACGGTTTGGTAGGTTTTTTCGTCAGAAGGTTCTGATTCGCGGTGCAGGTAAGGGGGTATGGGTAATATTCCCGTTTTTTCAATCACTTCGGCAAAGGTGAATGGGTGGTCCCAGCTAAATTCTATATTAAACGAATTCCCGTGCTGTGCCTTTTTTTCGGCTTTCAGTTGAACCTGCTTTCCTGCCATATCAACTCCCAGCAGAAGCGGACCTGCTTTCCATTTTTTGGCATTCCCTACCATGCATTTCCAGGTTACTTTTTGTTTTTCCTGAAAAGCCAGCTGGTGGTCGGAAGGATGCACGGGTTCGAGGCAAAAAAGTTCGATGCGGGCACCGGTTTCCTTTTTAAAAATAAGGCGCGCATGGATAACGCGCGTGTTGTTGAAAACCAACAGGGTATTTTCCGGCAGATGGTGCACAATATTTTTAAACCGGTCGTTTTTAATGGTTCCGTTTTTCCAGACAAGCAAATTCGATGCGTCACGTTCTGCCAGCGGATATTTGGCTATGCGTTCATCGGGCAGGGGGTACGAATAATCACTTGTTTTTATTTTCCTGAATGTTGTCAAATTCTGTTATTTTTTTATTCTGCCTGCAAAAGTAGCTCAAAAAATGAATGAATAAAATATAGTACTTTTGTGTAAAATTTTGAAGAAATGATAAAAATTGGTGATAAAGTAAAATTTCTGAACGATGTGGGAGGTGGAATTGTCACCGGGTTCATCGGAAAAAACATGGTGAACGTGGAAAATGAAGACGGTTTTGAAGTCCCGTACGCTGTTTCAGAACTATTAAATGTGGATGATCCGGCACTGAATAAAGGCAATAACACCGCAGTAAATAATTTACCGGAAGAGGTGTCGCAACCTGATGTGGAAGAGGAGCCGAAGGGAATGATTATAAAGGGAAAAGAATCGCCCGATTTTTATTTTTGTTTTGTGCCGGAGGATGCCAAAAATCCGTTGGCCGGCAACATCGAAATGTACCTGGTAAACGATAGTAACTTTACGTTGCTTTACCGCTACGTACATTTTTTTGATAATAAATACCATACGGTAACTCACGGCACGATGCCACCCAATGCAAAAGAAGTTTTGGAAAACATTGGGCAGCACGATTTGAGCGAACTCCCGGAATACTATTTTCAACTGATTTATTTTAAGGAGGAAGACACCGCCTGGAACCCGCCGGTTTCAAAAAAAATTAAAGTAAACCCGGTGAAATTTTATAAAGAAAAAAGTTTTCAGCCATCGCCGTTTTTTGAGCGAAATGCCCTGGTATTTCAGATTACAGAAAATATCCTGAATACCGAACTGGATAAACTTACCCGCGACGACTTGAAAAAAGTAATTCGTGAAAAAGAGGTTAAAGCGCCGAAAAAAAGGCCGGCCAGGACAAGAACGAACGAAGTTGTTGAGGTGGATTTGCATATTCACGAGTTGATTGACAATACTGCAGGGTTAAGTAATAAGGAGATGCTTGATATTCAGATGGAAAAAGTAGAAAGTGAAATGCGTTCGGCCATTCAGCAGCATGTGAAACGGATTGTTTTCATCCACGGCATAGGGCAGGGGGTGCTGAAACAGGAGGTAGCCAAACTGCTCAAATCAAAATTTCCCAAATATTCTTTTCAGGATGCCTCTTTTAAAGAATACGGTTATGGCGCCACGATGGTAATTTTAAGGAAAGGGTAGGGGCTTGTTCTTTTGATTGCCATAGAAATTAAAAGTTACGATTCCCGATATGTAGTTGGATTACAAAAAAACATCCACCATTTGGTGCTCCATAACCTGATAAAATTTGTTTAACCTGGGTTTATTTTTTTTATCTTTATAAAAAACCATAAAAATTATTAGCTATGCCAAAAATCAGCCGTTCAGATGCGTTGAATTATCATGAAAAAGGCCGTCCGGGAAAAATTGAAGTAGTGCCTACCAAGCCGCACAGTACTCAGTACGACCTATCGCTGGCCTATACTCCCGGAGTGGCACAACCCTGCATAGAAATAGAAAAAGATCCGGCCAACGTCTATAAATACACGGCCAAGGGAAATCTGGTGGCCGTTATTTCCAACGGTACAGCAGTATTAGGTTTGGGCGATATTGGCCCGGAAGCAGGTAAGCCCGTAATGGAAGGAAAAGGGCTGCTTTTCAAAATTTTTGCTGATGTAGATGTTTTTGACATTGAAGTAAATGAAAAAGATCCGAAAAAATTCATCGAAGTGGTTAAAGCAATTGCCCCTACGTTCGGTGGAATAAACCTGGAGGATATAAAAGCCCCGGAATGTTTTGAAATTGAGGATACGCTTAAAAAAGAACTCGGTATTCCTGTTTTTCACGACGATCAGCACGGTACGGCCATTATTTCGGCTGCCGGCTTGTTGAATGCACTGGAGTTAAACGGTAAATCGATTGAAGATGTAAAAGTTGTAGTAAGTGGCGCCGGCGCCGGAGCGGTTTCCTGTACCCGTTTGTACATCAGTATGGGCGTTAACCCTGAAAATGTGGTAATGTGCGACAGTAAAGGAGTGTTAAACGAATCGCGAACCGGTTTGAATTTATTTAAACAGGAGTTTGTGACCAAACGAAAACTGAACACCCTGGAAGAAGCAATGGTCGGTGCCGATGTATTCCTGGGCTTGTCGGCGGGTGGCCTCGTTACAAAAAAAATGGTTAAGTCGATGGCAAACGACCCCATCGTTTTTGCCATGGCCAACCCCAACCCGGAAATTTCGTATGAAGATGCAATATCCGTTCGAGATGACATTATCATGGCAACCGGCAGGAGCGATTATCCAAACCAGGTTAACAATGTACTGGGGTTTCCTTTTATCTTTCGCGGTGCGCTCGACGTAAGGGCAACCCACATCAACGAGGGGATGAAAATTGCTGCCGCCAGGGCACTGGCCGGGCTGGCAAAAGAATATGTGCCCGAAATGGTAGCCCGTGCTTACAATAAAAAAAATATTGTTTTTGGCCGCGACTACATTATTCCCAAACCCCTCGATCCACGCCTCATCACAACCGTAGCAACTGCTGTTGCCAAAGCAGCCATGGAAACCGGGGTGGCCCGGAAACCCATTAAAAGCTGGACCGCTTATAAGCAGGAGCTGACCAACCGGATGGGAATTAGCAGCAAACTGGTAATGGGCATACGCAACAAAGCCCGCGAAAATCCCAGAAGAGTGGTTTTTGCCGAAGGGAACAGCTTCCGAATTTTAAAAGCTGCGCAGTTTGTTCTTCGCGAAAAAATAGCCCAACCTATTTTGCTGGGGGATGAGAATAAAATTAAAATGCTGATAAAAGAAAATCAGCTCGAACTCGGCAATATTCCCATAATTGACACCTACAAATCGGTTACCGAAGAAAAAAGGCATAAACTGGCTAAAATTCTTTATGATAAACGAAAACGTAAGGGAATGACTTACGACGAGGCCGTGGAAAATACTTATAACCGCGATTACTTTGGTGCACTGATGGTTGAAACCGGGGAAGCTGATGCTTTCATTTCAGGGTTTGCCCGGAAATATGCCGATACCATCCGCCCTGCATTGCAGGTGATTGGCGTGAAGGAAGAGTTTAACCATATTGCCGGTATGTACATCATGATTACCAAACGGGGTCCTATTTTCCTGGCCGATACCACGGTAAATATGAATCCGTCTCCACAAACCCTCGTGGATACTACCTTGCTAACCGCCAAAGAAGTGATGCGTTTTAACATTGAACCAAGGATTGCGATGCTTTCGTATTCCAATTTTGGAGCCTTCAAAGGGCAGGGCAGCCCGGTTAGGGTAAAAGAAGCCGTTCAGATTTTACATGAAAAATACCCCGACCTGCTTGTGGACGGTGAAATGCAGGCGAATTATGCCCTGGATGGAAAATTACGGTACAAGCGGTATCCTTTCAATAAATTGGGGGATTACGATGCGAATACACTGATTTTTCCTAACCTGAGTTCAGGGAATATTACTTACAAAGTGCTGCAAACGCTTGGAACAGCAGATGCAATTGGCCCCATACTAATGGGCATGAAAAAGCCGATTCATATTTTACAGCGCGACAGCTCGGTACGTGAAATCATCGATATGGTGGCCATTGCCGTGGTGGATGCCCAATCGGTTCCGGAGGAATAAAAAAATGAAACCCTAAGGGTACCAAAATTCCCTTAGGGTTTTATATCATTACAGTTTCCAGCCGTTCTGATAGTCGTGCTTAATCCATTCTTCACACATCTCCTGTGCATTCCACTTCACGGTTTCTTTTGATTG
>CAYRBS010000068.1:6549-10536 GCA_964422335.1 uncultured Mariniphaga sp.
CGGGTTTCCGGGGTAATTTCATCTCCGTTTTTATACACTTTCCAGCCGGCTCCATAACTTTCTGCAATGAGCGTAGCTTTTGATCCAATAAACATAAATCCGCCACCGGGATTCATAGGGGCATCGAGTGGCAAATCAAAAGGACGTGCCGGCATCAGCCCTCCGTCGTACCATGTCAATTTCAGTTCGGGCAAGGCACAGTAGGGTAAGTTTTTACGGGCGGGAAACAGAAAAGATACCTGTGCTGAAACCGGGGCGCTTTCAGTGTTCACCAATGAGGAGCTGGCCTGAAAAGCACTTGGCGCACCCAGTTGCAGGGCGTAGTTGGGAACATCGAGTAAATGACATCCCATATCTCCCAAAGCACCGGTTCCATAATCCCACCAACCTCTCCAAATCCAGGGGTGGTATTCAGGATTGTAGGGCCGCATTTTAGCCGGACCGATGAACAGGTCCCAGTCTAATGTTTTCGGGACCTTCACCTCTTTCAGTGGTTTGGGCATTCCCTGTCGCCAAATAGGCCGGTTTGTCCAGACATGTGCTTCTCTTATATCGCCAAGGCATCCGCTTTGTACCACTTCGGCCACTTCATACACCGAGTCATTGGAGTGTCCTTCATTCCCCATTTGGGTAACAACCCCGGTTTTTTTGGCCAGATCGGTTAAATATCTTGATTCCCAAACGGAATGTGTCAACGGTTTTTGGAGATAAACGTGTTTTCCCAATTCCATTGCAGCAGCAGCAGGTAGCGCGTGGGTGTGGTCGGGTGTGGCAATCACAACCGCGTCAATATCTTTTTGCTCATCCAGCATTTTCCGGAAATCTTTCCATTTTTTAGCATTCGGATAAGTTTTAAACACTCCATCTGCATAATCCCAATCCACATCGCACATAGCCACCATGTTCTGACCGGGCATGTTTTGCAGGTTTACTTTTCCTTTTCCGCCAATACCAATGCCGGCAATGTTTAATTTGTCGCTGGGCGGAATATGTCCCAGTCCGGCCACCGCACGACTGGGAATGACGCTGAAGCCAGCAAGGGCAGTGGCAGTGGTTCCGATAAAATTACGGCGGGAGAATGCCGTATTCGATTTTCGATCCATGATTTGTATTTTTATTGGTTAAAAAATATTCTCACCTGCTAAAGTACCAATATTTTTATGGGAAATAATCACAACCCTGGTTTTTTAATCCACGAAATTTGAATTTTTCTGATTTCTCCATTTTAAATTCAGGTAATATTCTTAAGTAAACAATCGTTGTTATGCCGCTTATTTTGAAGTGTACCCCGGTGAGTATTTTGTTTTTTCTTTCCAAATTTTCACCTTACTTTTGAACACCGAAAAAGAAAAAAATGAACATTGAAAAATATCCGTCGAAGTTGCTGGAAAACGCGGTAAATGAATTTGCCAAACTCCCCGGTATTGGCCGAAAGAGCGCGTTGCGCCTGGTTTTGCACCTGTTGCGCCGGGACAAGGAAGAAGTTACTGCTTTCGGACAAAGCCTCATTCAACTCCGCAGCGAGATAAAACACTGCAAGGTGTGCCACAATATTTCGGATACCGAAACCTGCCAGATTTGCTCCAATCCGGCCCGCAACAGTTCGGTTATTTGCGTGGTGGAAAATATACGCGATGTGATGCTGGTGGAAAATACACACCAGTACAACGGATTATACCATGTTTTGGGCGGCATTATTTCGCCAATGGATGGTATTGGCCCGTCCGAACTGGAGATTGATTCATTAATAGAAAGAGCCGGAACGAATGATGTGGTGGAAATTATACTGGCCCTGCCCACAACCATGGAAGGGGACACCACCAACTTTTACATTTTCCGCAAACTGAAGGAACAGCCGGTACGGGTTACTACCCTGGCGCGTGGACTGGCGGTGGGCGACGACCTGGAATATACCGATGAAATTACGCTGGGCCGCTCGCTGGTAAACCGGGTGCTTTATGAAAACTCACTGGGAAAGTAAAATTTCTGTGTTTACAACCTTCGTTTTTTGTTATGCAAAGAATCGCTACATTTGAAATTTTAAAGCCTGTCCGGTAAAATGGAAGTTTCGGTAATTATTGTAAACTACAATGTAAAGCATTTTTTAGAGCAATGCCTGCACTCGGTGCAAAAAGCGTTGAAAAATATTGACGGTGAAATTATTGTGGTTGACAACAATTCGGTAGATGGCTCCACACAGCTTGTAAAGGCGAAATTTCCCGGGGTCCGCCTCATCGCGAATAAGAAAAACGCCGGTTTCTCAAAGGCAAATAACCAGGGCATTAAAGAGGCAAAAGGCAAATACATTCTTTTGCTTAACCCCGATACGGTTGTGGAGGAAGATACCCTTTCCAAAGTGACGGGTTTTATGGATCAACACCCCGAGGCCGGGGGGCTGGGCGTAAAAATGATTGATGGCAAAGGGAATTTCCTGCCCGAGTCGAAACGGGGCCTGCCAACGCCCTGGGTGGCTTTTTGTAAAATGTTCGGTTTATCAAAATTGTTCCCCAATTCGAAAAAATTTGGCAAGTACCATCTGTCGTACCTTGGCGAAAATGAAGTGCACGAAGTAGATGTGCTGGCCGGCGCTTTTATGTTGCTCCGGAAAGAAACCCTCGATAAAGTTGGGTTGCTGGACGAAACTTTTTTTATGTACGGCGAAGACATTGATCTTTCGTATCGTATTACGCAGGAGGGCTACAAAAACTATTATTTTCCCGGCACAACCATTATCCATTACAAAGGCGAAAGCACCAAAAAGGGGTCGCTAAATTATGTGAAAGTGTTTTACAAAGCGATGATCATTTTTGCCCAAAAACATTTTTCGGGGGGGAATGCCAGTATTTTCTCCTTCCTGCTCCACCTGGCCATTTGGTTTCGGGCTTTGCTTTCCATTTTGCGCCGGATTCTCGATCGGATTCTTCTTCCGCTGCTCGATGCCGTATTCATTTTTGCCGGTTTCCTTTTTATCACCCCGTTATGGGAAAATATCCGGTATGAACCGGGGTATTATCCGCCTGAATTTTTCGACTGGGTGGTGCCCGTTTATATTCTTTTCTGGCTGGCTGGAATATTTTTATCGGGAGGCTACAAAAAACCTGTCAGCCTGCTGCATGTAGGGCGTGGTATTTTGTGGGGAACGGTAGCTATTTTGCTTGCTTATTCGCTGGTGAACGAAGAATACCGTTTTTCGCGGGCACTCATCCTGCTGGGTTCTGTATGGGCGGGAATTGCGTTAATTTTTTACCGGCTGGCTTTTTATAAATTTAAGTGGAAAGCTTTTGGGCTCGATATAAAACGGACCAAAAAGATTGCCATTGCCGGCCACCAGGAAGAGGCGGAGAGGGTAAGGGAAATACTGTTTCAAACCCGGTTACAGTCGGAATTTGCCGGGTTCATTTCCATCGATTCCACCGACAACGGCGAGCAGTACATTGGGAACATCAACCAATTGAACGAAATTGTGCGCATCAATCGTATCGACGAGATTATTTTCTGTGCCGAAAATATCCCTTCCGCAGAAATCATCCGGGCCATGCTCGAACTCACCTCACTGGACATCGATTTTAAAATTGCGCCTCCCGAAAGCATCAGTATTATTGGCAGTAACTCCATCCACACCGCCGGCGATTTATACGTGGTACACATCAATGCCATCTCCAAACCGGCCAACCGCCGTACTAAAAGGCTGTTTGATGTTTCAACCGCCCTGGCTGTCCTGCTGATTAGCCCGGTTTTTTCCTGGTTTTTCAGCCGAAAAGATAAGTTGCTTAAAAATACCTGGCAGGTGCTGGCCGGGAGAAAGTCGTGGGTGGGGTATGCCGGCCAATCCGGGAACTATCCGGAGTTGCCACCTGTTAAACCGGGAATTCTGTCTCCGGCTGATATGTTTGAAAAACCTTCCCCCGATTTAAATAAAAATAACCAGTTGAATGTGTTGTATGCAAGGGATTACAGTGTACTTACCGACCTGGAGATTTTACTGAA
>CAYRBS010000069.1:0-10531 GCA_964422335.1 uncultured Mariniphaga sp.
CGGTAGTTGTATTATTTGGTAATGGATTAACAGTTACTCCAAGCGAAGAAGATTCTCCATCTCCACATCCATTGCTTGGAGTAACCTCAACATCCCCTGATGTTTCTCCAAAATCAACTGTAATGTTTGTGGTTCCTTGTCCATTAGTTATTGTTGCTCCGTCTGGTAAAGTCCATTCATAATCTATGGCTCCGTCCACTTCCTCGATTGAATAGTTAACTCCTGTTTCGTTGGCACAAACGGTGGCTGTCCCGTTAATCGGATCGGCATCAGAAACATCGGTTGTTCTGGTAAAAGAATTAAAATTACTTGCGGTTTGCAAGTCTAATTCGCTTAAATCATCTGAACCATTGTACGTTACCATTAAAGATAATGGATTAGCGTTAATTGGAACAATAATAGAGGTTGTCGCAATTCCATTTTCATCAGTTGTAGCGGTTTTGCTGATAATCAGGTTTGGGTTATTGGGTTGCTCTGCTGAGTGAAGAGAAAAGGTTACAGATTCATTGCTGACATTGTCCCATATCCAACTATTATCAACCCTATGTCTATATTGTAGTTGCGCAGTCACCTCAATTTCTTCACCACAAATACCTTCAGATGGTCCTAAATTAATGATTTGGGTTTGTTCTGCATCCGTAAAAGTTGTACTCGCAGTCAAATCAGAAGAAAAACCGGTGGCCACCAGTTCAAATTCTTCACCAAGGTGGTGTTCTTCAATAGGAAATTCCAGGTTGTGGAATTCACCGTTCTCATCAGCGGTTGTTTCCAGGTAGTACGTATCATTAAAGGCACTGTAAATAACAATGTCCACCACTTCATTGGCCCACCATCCGGCTCCTGAAATCAGGGCCGTTTCACCGGGGGCATAGTCATCTTTGTCAGTCCACACAGTAGCTTCCTGTGCATAGCTCATCACACTCAGCAGCATAAACAGCGCCGTGAGCGGAAGTAAGAGGTTCAGTTTTTTTAATTGAAGTAAAATTTTTGTTTCCATAATTGTATTATTTGGTTTATACTTTAAAATTTCGATATTGTATTATGATAAATAAATGGTTGGAAAAGTTATTTCCCGGCTGTTTGTGGTTTTTAAGTGGAATTCATAATTTTTGGTTGTAAGAATGATTAAAATGTGTGTTGCCGGAAGGGGATTGCCGGAACATAAAAATACCGGGAATGCAGGTTGGATTCCCGTTGTGAGACGCCTTTGAAGAAAAAAAATCAAGGTAAATTTTCCCCATAAAAAAATGCTTTTTTGTTGATCCATGTGTGTGGCAGGTAGTTAAAACCGTACCATTTTTAACAGATGTACAATTTCCGGCTTTTTGTGGTAATAACCTACAGAAAGTAGTCCCAAATTGGGAATACGGGGTTCATTCAGGGAAAAAATTGATGAAAAATGGGTCTTGTTTTACGTTAAGTGCCTGGCAACGTGAATACATCCTTTCGGGAAGCTTGCTTTGTGTTTTCAAATGGTACCGGCAGAGGCAGTGGTTTAAAAACATAAATTTTAATGAGAAAAGTTACCCTATTGTAAAGATGTTTGTTCTAATTTCGTGAGAAAACGAAACAATGGGAATTCAAAATTTCAATGAACTGCTGGAAGTGGTAAAAAGGCAACCCGAAAAAAGGCTGGTTACCGTAAACGGTGTGGATGTGAATACGCTGGAAGCCTTGAATGAAGCCGTGGAAATGGGGCTGGTAACGGCCATCCTCACGGGCGACAAGGGAAAAATTGAAGCCACTTGCGACGAGTTGCAAATCGACGCCGGCAACTATAAAATTATGCATACATCTTCGGAGCGGGAAGCGGCTGAAAAAGCGGTGAAACTGATACACGACGGCAAAGCCGACCTGATTATGAAAGGCCTGGTTTCCACCGATAAGTTTATGAAGGTGTTGCTGAAAAAGGAGTACGGGCTGGTACCTGCCAGGGGAGTGTTGAGCCACGTGGCGCTGATGGAAAACCCGAATTACCACAAACTTCTTGTTTTTTCCGATGCCGGTGTAATTCCTTACCCCGATTTACAGCAGAAAATATTAATGACCGGCTACCTGATACAAACGGCGCATGCCATGGGGATCGACCTGCCCAAAATTGCCGTTATTGCACCCACCGAGCAGATCATTATTTCTATTCAGTCGTGTATGGACGGGGCTACCATTGCTAAAATGTCGGAGCACGGGCAGATTGAAGGAGCCCTGGTGGATGGCCCCATGGCCCTCGATGTAGCCATTCATCCCGATTCGGCGGCCATAAAAGGGTTTACCTCCCCGGTTGCCGGAAATGCCGATTGCCTGTTGTTTCCCAACATCGACGCTGCCAATGTATTCTATAAAACCAATTCAAAACTTTGCAATGCCCAAATGGCCGGGGTAATTTCCGGGGCCAAAGTGCCCGCCATTGTTTCTTCGCGCGGCGACAGCGAAAAAACCAAGTTGAATTCCATTGCGCTGGCTTCCCTTATGAGTTAACCAAAATTGTGAGTATGCACCGAATCCTTGCCATAAATCCCGGTTCTACATCCACCAAGTTCGCCGTATATTTCGACAGTAAATGTGTGCTGAACAAAACCATCCGCCATTCGATGGATGAACTGATGCGTTACCGGAATGTGGTCGATCAGTTCGATTTTCGCAAGGGATTTATCATCGATGCCATTGTAGAGGAGGGGATTGAAGTGGATTCCATTAAAACGGTGATTGGCCGGGGCGGACTCACTTACCCGCTGGAATCGGGCGTTTACCGCATAAACAACCAAATGCTGAAACACGCCCGCGAAGGGGTGCTGGGCCAGCATGCCAGTAACCTGGGGCCCCTGCTGGCCGATTACATAGCGCAGCAAATTCCCAATGCCAGCGCCTATATTGCCGATCCGGTAGTAACCGACGAACTGGATGATGTGGCGCGCATTGCCGGACATCCCCATTTTGAGCGGCGATCGATTTTTCATGCCCTGAACCAAAAAGCCACGGCCCGGCTTCATGCTGAAAAAGTGGGGGAGAAGTACGAGGATTTGAATTTAATTGTCGCCCACCTCGGCGGGGGAATTTCGGTAGGGGCACACAGAAAAGGCCGGGTGGTGGATGTGAACAATGCGTTCGACGGCGAAGGCCCGTTTAGCCCGGAACGGGCAGGTACCCTGCCGGTGGGGCAGTTAACCGGTATCTGTTTCAGTGGAAAATATTCTGAAGAGCAGGTGCGGCGTATGATTGTGGGCGAGGGCGGATACGTGGGCTACCTGGGCACCAACAACGCCCGGCAGGTAGAAGAAATGGCCCAGGCAGGAAACGAAAAAGCCAGGCTGATACAGGAGGCCCTGTTTTACCAGGTTTCAAAAATGGTGGGTGAAATGGCCGTGGTGCTGGAAGGGAAAGTGGATGGTATTTTACTTACCGGCGGCCTTGCATTTAACCTCCAATTAGAAAATTACATAAAAAAGAAAGCCGGGTTTCTTGGCGCTGTGTTTTCCTATCCCGGCGAGGACGAGCTGGAAGCCCTGGCAATGAATGCCCTGCGGGTGGCCAACCAACAGGTGGAAGTAAAAGAGTATAACAGGTAGAACTAAAAACGCTGACAAGACCTCCGGATGTTGTCAGCGTTACAATAACCCCAGACCTTTCAGCGTCGATAGACCTGGAAGCTTCTTATAAACAAGCCAAACTGCATAAATGTACTGGAGATTTTAACGGCACCTTTCCGGATATCGTAAACTTCTCCTTTTTTTTAATCAACCGTAAACAGATTTTCCCTCAGAATTTAACTGAATTGTGCCTGCAAATCTGCTTCCAGAATAAAAAATTTTATATTTTTTTAATATTTACCCCTTTTACATTCTTTTGGTTTTCAATCTTTTGTGAAATAATTGTTAAGAAACATGTTTTTTAACATGTTTTTGGGATGTAAGTTTTTAATAGATTTGTGCAATCGATTGCTGCAACCGATTGTCGCAATCGGTTGAATTGATTGACGAAAACGATTGATTTAGAGATATTAATAAAAAGCGTTCATAGGTATAGTTTAGTTTAGTTAAATATGTCAGGAGCCATTCCTGAAATTCAGCGAATGGTTCCTTTTTTCTAAAAAATGCTAATTCGTAAACCTTAATAACTGGTAATATGAAAATAAACATTCGAATCGAAAATCTCCCCACACGTTACTACTTTAATGGCTTACCGCCATAGTTTTCACTAAATCAATTTAGTATGAGAATAATTAAATAAATTTTGGTTTCATTGTCAAATTTTAACTTTTCAAAAATTATGAAGAAAAAAAAGAGTAAATTGTTATGCTTTGCCCGTGAAAGCTTGTGGAGCATTTTATTTCTGAGGCTGAAGCTGCTTTCATTTGTAATGCTTGCAACTTTAATGCTTTCGGCCTTTAACTCAAGTGCAGTTGACGGGCAGCAGTCACAACAGGAAGAAATATCCGGGGAAGTGAAAGATCGCGAAGGATTGCCACTGCCGGGTGTTACCGTTGTTGTAAAAGGTACTTCTTCCGGGACAGTGACGAACGCAGATGGTGAATTTTCCCTTGTTCCTCCCGCCGGTGCCGATACCCTGCAATTTTCATTTGTAGGGATGCGCACCCAGGAAATAGCCATTAACGACCAAACATTTCTTTCCATTACCATGGAAGAAGAATCCATTGGAATTGAGGAAGTTGTTGCTGTTGGTTATGGTGTTCAACGAAAAGAAAGTGTGGTCGGGTCTATTGGCCAGGCCTCGGAAGAAGAACTGAAGCGCAGGGGCGGTGTAACCGACCTGACCGAAAGCCTGGTAGGACAAATACCCGGCATGGTTTCGCTTACATCTTCCGGTGAACCGGGAGGTATCCTTACCGGTGAAAGTGCAACCAACCTTTTCATCCGGGGGCAAAATACCTGGAACGGTGGTCAGCCTTTAATTTTAGTCGATGGGGTTGAAAGAGATATGAATAACATCGATGTGAATGAGGTAGAAAGCGTTTCTGTTTTGAAAGATGCTTCCGCCACTGCTGTTTTCGGTGTAAAAGGGGCAAACGGGGTTATTCTTATTACCACCAAACGTGGCTCCGAAGGAAAAACAACGCTGGATTTTAATTATACCACCACCGGAAAAATGTTGTCGAAACAACCGGATAAACTCGATTCGTATGCAGCCATGATGGCTAAAAACGAAATCATTGAACGCGAAGGTGTGTTAAACGAATCTTCGTGGGGGGCTTATGTACCTTACGAAATTGTTGAACGTTACAGAAGGCCGCAATCCGACGAGTATGCTATGATTTATCCGAATGTGGACTGGGAAGATGCCATGTTTAAAGATATCGGCTTTTCTCACCGGATGACATTGAGCGCCCGGGGCGGAAGTGAAGCCGTTCAGTATTTTGGCTCGCTGGCCTATTTGCACGAAGGCGATATGTTTGAAGACTACGACAATTACAAATCGTATGATGCAAATTATAATTACGACAGGTTTAACTTCAGAAGTAATATTGACGTTAAACTGACCAATACTACGCAGTTGGCCATGAATTTGTCTGGTTATTTCAGTGTTAAAAATACCAACTGGAACAATGAAGGCAGTTCAAGCAGGGCCGATGCCTGGATGTGGCGTGCAACGTATGCCCTGGCCCCCAACCTGTTCCTGCCAATGTACGACGATGGAAGATGGGGAGCTTACCAGGAAGGTGGAAACAACACCGTCAACCCCGTTGCTGCTGTCCATAACATTGGTATCAGGCAGACTCGAACAACCCAGTTAAACGCCGATTTTAGTCTTGAACAAGACCTGGAATTTATTACGGAAGGTTTAACCGCCAAAGGGACATTCTTTTACGATAACAGTGTGCGTTCCGAAGGCGGGATATACGATCAGCAAAACAGTATCAGGCCGGCAGAAGCGAGGACAAACGTGCCGTTTAAACAAATTTATCCGAATCAGTACGAAGGACCTGATCAGGACCCGAGTGAATATACCGTTTTACTTCCGCAGGGCGATGAAGAATATGACTGGTTTCTCAGGCCATGGTCTATCCGCCAGGAAAATATAACCTCTGCAAACTGGACTTCTTATATACCGGTTAGCCGGAGAATGATGTATCAGTTCCAGATGAATTACTCACGTACGTTTGATGTTCACAGTGTAACTGCATTGGGGCTGTTTAAACGCGAAGAGTATGCAAGAGGCAGTATGTTTAAAAACTACAGGGAAGACTGGGTTGGCCGTGTAACTTATGATTACGACGGAAGGTACATGTTTGAAGCCAACGGAGCGTATAACGGTTCCGAGCAGTTCGGCCCCGGGTACCGTTTCGATTTTTTCCCGTCAGTTGCTGCAGGCTGGTATGTTTCCAATGAAGATTTTTTCAATGTGGATTGGATCGACCGGTTAAAATTCAGATACAGTGTTGGTAAAGTAGGTGATGATAAGGTCAGTGGCGCACGCTGGTTATATGAGTCACAATTATCGTACGGTGGAGACGCCAGGCTGAATTCGTCTATTTGGGGAACCAGCCCATACACTTTCTACAGAGAATCCGTTGTGGGGAATCCCGATATTCAATGGGAAACTGCTTTAAAACACAACGTTGGGTTCGAAATGGGAATGTTGGATAATTTATTGTCTTTAAATGTGGATTACTTTACCGAACACAGAACAAATATTTTGATGTCGGGCGGCAGCAGGAATGTTCCTCCCTTTTTTGGAGCCACACCACCGAGCGCCAACCTCGGCGAGGTGAAATCCAACGGGATTGAAGTGGAATTAGGGATTATCAAAAGAATTAACAACGACGTCAATATCTGGGGCGACCTGTCAGTTACTCACAACGAAAACGAAATACTTGAAAGGGACGATGCTCCTTTGCAGTTCGATTATCTGAAAGCAAAAGGCTATCCTATTGGCCAGCATAAAAGAATGGTGAGAACAGAATTTTACGATAACTGGGATGAAGTGTATGCCAGTGTTCCCACTGAAAACAATGATGCTGACAAGCTTCCCGGGTATTACAATCTTCTTGATTTTAATGCAGACGGAATCATTAAATCAAGCGAAGACACACCTCCTGTAGGTTACTCACAAATTCCTCAAAATACAGCGAATGTTACCGTAGGAGCTGATTATCATGGTTTTAGTTTTATGGTTCAGTTTTACGGTGTAAACAATGCCAACCGTTATGTTGGGTTCAATAACTTTCAGTACGATACCGATATTGTTTATGGCCATGTAGCTGATTATTGGTCAAAAGATAATCCGAATGCCTCTTCATTTTTACCAAGATGGAAAACGCAGGCAGAAAACGTCGGCGATTATTACTTATATGATGCATCTTATATCCGGTTACAAACGGCAGAGATTGCATACACTTTTAACGATTTGCCATGGGTCGAGAGTGCAGGATTTTCAAACTTCAGGCTTTTCCTGAACGGAAATAACCTCTTCTTCTGGTCTTCTTTGCCCGACGACAGAACTTCAACTTACTCAGGCGGAAGTGCCACCCAGGGAGCTTACCCTACTGTTAAGAGAATTAACTTAGGAATTGATTTAACATTTTAAAAAAGACAGGAATATGAAAAATTTAAAATATTTTCTACGTTTTAATGTCATTTTCTTGATATTAATATTTACATCTACTTCATGTGAAGACTATTTGGATAAAGCGCCTGAAGCCAGTATTACTGAAAAAGACGTATATACGGATTTTACAAGCTATCAGGGCTTCGTGGAAGAGATGTATAACTGCATCATGGATCCGGATAAAGGCGGAGCATGGAACAAGTATTTGTTTGCAGACGAAACACTGAATAATTATCCTTACCAGTTTGACCTTGGAAACTACTGGGGCAACGAGGGCTATTTTTATGGAAAACCCAATATCAATACATCTTCATTGGAAGGCCGGAACCGGAGAGTCTGGGAATGGGCCTGGTACGCCATACGAAAAGCCAACCTCGCACTGGAAAAATTAGAAGGGACCGAAGAAGAACCAAGTTTGTTTGAAGGTACCCAGGAAGAGCATGACCTTATTAAAGGACAGGCGCTTTTCTTCAGGGCATGGTTTTATTTTGAAATTTCGCGCTATTGGGGCGGTATGCCTTACATTACAAGGGTGCTGAGCCCAACCGAAAGCCTGGTTACAGAAGAGTTTAACAGGCTCACTTACCAGGAAACAGCTATTAAAATGGCGGAAGATTTCAGGGCTGCAGCCGACCTTCTGCCTAACCACTGGGACGAAACAGAGGTTGGACAGGAAACATCCGGAGACAACGATCAACGGGTGAACAAATTTTTTGCCCTGGGCTATTTGGGCAAAGCGCTGCTTTACGGAGCCAGCCCCATGCCGAACGAAGAAGCAAACGGAAGCAATACTTTCAATGCTGAATTAGCCCAGCAAGCGGCCGATGCGTTTGGAGAATTGCTGGCGCTTGCCGATGAAACCGGCACTTACCAACTGCAGCCATGGGACGAATACATGCTTAATTTTTTCCATCCCAACCGGCAACACCCCGGCGGAGACGAGGTGATTATGAGGCCTACTATTTACAACCATACCCGTATCAGGTGGTCGGCTATTGGCGCTACTGTTCCTTCTTCTTTTGCATTGAACAGCGGCTCAAATGCGGATGTTCCAACCCATAACATTACCAAAAATTACGGGATGGAAAACGGGTTGCCCATCGATGATCCTGATTCAGGATATGATCCGGAAGACCCATGGGAAAGCCGCGATCCTCGTTTTTACAAAGTAATTGCCAAAGACGGCGACCAAATCCACAGAGACAAAGATGGAGACAAGTTCGCAGAATTGTACAACGGAGGCCGTCACCGCTCTCAGATTAATCCGCCCAGTGTAACCGGGTACTATAGCAGGAAATTCAATAATATTGGCCCCGATTTTAATACATCCATGGCCGGAAATGTTTCTGCATATGTTCCTTACCTGCGTATGGCTGATGTTTATTTAATGTATGCGGAAGCCGTATTGTTCAGCAGCAACGGCGGAACCCCGCAAAGCTCTGCCAGCAATTACAGCATGACTGCCGAGGACGCAATAAATGCTGTACGCAACAGGGCTCAACTGCCAAATATCGATGCTGATTATACAGCAAGCCAGGAGGTATTTTTCGAAGAGATTGTTCGTGAAAGGGCTGTTGAATTAATTTTCGAGGGCGCTCGCTTCTGCGATTTGAGGCGTTGGAACCGGAACGATGATCCAAGGTACCTGGAGAAAACCGCGATCAATTTTGACAGGGGATCGGATGGAAAACCGACGAACATCGAAGAAGAAGTGATTGTAACCAGGGTGGCAGATAAGAAACATAACTGGCTGCCTATTCAGGTTGGATACACCAAGCTTTACGAGGGTTTCCCACAAAATCCCGGTTGGTAGGTTAAAATTATTATTGTAAAATTTTTAACAAATGAAAATGAAGAAAAAATATTCTATCATATTAATCTTACTAAGTGTGGTAATATTATTTATATCGAATAATGTTATTGCGCAGGAAGATGGAGATAAGGTAACAGTTGAGTCTGTTATTACTGACCCGGATGGCAATCCGGTCGGGAATGCAGAAGTCTTCAGCGGGAGTTCTTTTACGAGATCGGATGATTCCGGCAGGTTTTCCATTGAAATCGAACCTGGAACATCGTTGGTTATTGAAGCACAAGGATATGAAAACATTACCATTCCTTTGCAGGATGCCCGAAATCTTGCTGAAATAAATTTAGAGCCAACGCCATTTTTATATGGCAGCGATGAAAAAGTGGATTTGGCCTTTAGAAAGGTGCATAAAGGGAATGTTGTGGGCGCTTTTAGCAATATCAATGCCGATAAAGTGGGTTCCTATGACAACACCATCTGGGCAAACGATGTGCTGGCCGGACGTACGTTGGGTATGTTGGGCAGCAACAGTATCAGGGGGCTCGGTATTGGAATCGATGTGGCCAACGTTACGGGAAGTGGGTTACGCTCAGGAAATGCCCTCTATATCGTGGATGGACTGCCCCGGGATATTAATTCCCTGCGACTTTCTGAAATTGAAGATATTACTGTTCTTAAGGACGTGAATTCTGCTATTTTATACGGTAGTGCCGCAGTGAATGGTGTTATTTTGGTAACCACCAAGCGCGGTGAATCATTTAAAAAGGAATCGAATTTTACGGCGAACTATGGTATCTCAACCCCAAGGGCATTGCCTGAATTTTTAAATTCGGCTGATTATATGACTTATTATAATCAGGCGCGTGCCAATGACGGAAGCTCGCCGTCTTTTAGCGAAGAGGAAATAGAAAATTACCGCTCCGGGAACAAATACCGTTATCCGGATGTGGATTATTATTCCGACGAACATTTGAAGTCGTTTAGAAGCTATTTTGATTTGAATGGCGAATTTTCAGGAGGCAACGAGGTAGCGTCGTATTACACAAATGTTGGCTGGAACTCTGTCGGAGGGTTGGTCGATTTTGGCGAAGGTGCCAATGCCAGGGATAATACGTTTAATGTCCGGGGAAATGTGGACTTAAAAATCAACGAATGGATTAAAAC